>JAGYMQ010000146.1 GCA_018400535.1 Candidatus Cloacimonadota bacterium | reverse complement strand
TTATTCTTCCTAAACTTCTAAACTTCTAAACACCTATCTCTCCACTCTCCTTGCTTCTCATTTTCCTCATCCTTCGACTAAGCCTGTCCTGAGCGAAGCCAAAGGGCTCAGGATGACAGAAAAAAGCAAATCATGATGGAAAATTCCAGCAAGAATATGATGTGTTGTAACTGTGTTGATGCAAGAACGAGAAAGTTATTTTCCTACAGCATAATAAAGGATAAAATTTTTTTATTTATTTTTCGATCTTTGCTTTGATCTTTTGAACGATGTTTGTGATCTCATGAGCAGAAAGTGCATCTTGATGATTTTCCAGAAAAGATAAACCTGTATCTCCACTTTTGACGATTTCCGGATCTAAAGGTATTTTACCCAGAATATCCACATTGAAATCTTCTGCTGCTTTTTGGACGCCTAATCCGCTGAAAATATCAATTTTTTTGCCACAATGTGGACAGACAAAACCACCCATATTTTCGATTATACCCAGAACGGGCACATTCATTTTTTGAGAAAATTTGATGGTCTTTCGGGCATCCAATAAAGCCACATCTTGGGGAGTGGAGACGATCAAAGACGCATCAACATTTTTGATTATTTGAACAACGCTGAGCGGTTCATCACCGGTTCCTGGTGGAGAATCAATTATCAAAAAATCTAAGGAAGGCCACTGAATATCCTGCAAAAATTGTTTGATCGCACCCATTTTTAGTGGACCACGCCAGATGATTGGTTCATCGGGACTTTGCAAGAGGGCAGCAATCGTCATCGCATAAAGATTTTTTTTCACTTCGATCGGAGCCGGATATTTGCTATTTTTTATAACTTCCAATCTTCTTCCTTCGATTCCCAGCATTTTGGCGATCGAAGGACCATGAATATCAACATCTAAAATTCCGACTTTGTAACCTTGATCTACAAGTCCATAAGCAACATTAACAGCAACTGTGCTTTTTCCAACGCCACCTTTTCCACTGATCACGATCAATTTGTGTTTTATTCTGCTGATGTTTTCCTGCAACCTTTTTTCTTGTTCTTCTTTCTCTTGATTTTTTTTGAAATTAACTTCTTTCACGATTCCTCCTAAGAATTCATATTATTTTAGTATAGATTAATTTTTTGCTTCTAACTGGCAAGAAAAATATTCAAAAGAAAATCATTGACGAATAAACAGTCTGAACATTTAAGAAAAATTAAAAAAGGTGAATTTATGAAAGCGATTATATTGGCAGCAGGTATGGGCAAACGCTTGCAAGAAGTAACTGAAGGCACACCCAAAAGCATGATAAGAATAAATTGTAAATCCATTTTGCATAGACAGATCGAGAGCTGTTTGCAGGTTGGGATCAAGGAATTTATATTTGTTTTGGGCTATAAAAAAGAATTGATGGAAGAACATATTGAAGAATTATTGGATAAACCAAATTTTAAGATAATTCACAATCCCATTTATGATAAAACGAATACGCTCTATTCGCTTTGGCTGACGCGAAATGAATTCGATGATGATTTCATATATTTCAATGCTGATGTTCTTTTTGATAGTGAACTTTTGAAATTAATAGCGTTTCCATCCAAGTATTCTCAATTATTGCTGGAAGAAAAAAAGTCTGTCGAAGAAGAAGTAAAGATGATCATTTCGAAAGAGAATCGGATTTTGAGGATAGGCAAGCAATTGGCAATTGAAAAATGTGCTGGAGAATTTATCGGCATTGGCAAATTCAATAAAGCTATTTTATCTGATTTTGCGGATTTTCTCGATCAAGGCGTGAAAGAAGGTCAGGAAAATAATTACTTTGAATATGCAGTAGATCTGCTTGCACAAAAGGTTTTTCTGGAAGCTGTTCCCACAGATCATCATAAATGTATCGAGATCGATTTTCCTGAGGATTTGCAGCTAGCGAAAGAGATCTTCAGTGAATGAAAAAAATCCTTCTGATAGGAATTAATGCACGCTGGACCCACACCAATCCTGCCATACGCTATTTACGTGAAACTATAACCAATCCAGATTATCAGCTCGAGATAAGTGAATATTCGATCAATCAACCTTTTTTAAACATTCTCGCTGACCTTTACTGGCGAGAACCGGATATTCTGGCCTTTTCTGTTTACATTTGGAATTCATCAATACTGCGTCACATTTTGCCAGAAATAAAAAAAGTGCTGACCGCGAAGATCATTCTGGGCGGTCCCGAAGTTAGTTATAATGCTGAAAAATGGCTGCGAGATTTTCCTGAAATAGATTTTATTGTAAAAGGTTTTGGTGAGCAGGGATTCGATTTTTTAATGAAGAAAAATTTTGTCTGGAAAGAAAAAGTGATCTCCTCCAAACCGCTATCTTTTTCAAAAATTCCCTTTCCTTATAATGATGAGGAAATGAAAAATTTCCAGAAAAAATATATTTACTATGAAGCCAGTCGTGGCTGTATTTTTCGTTGTTCCTATTGTCTTTCTTCTCGGGAAGATCAAGCGCTTTCCTATAAGCCGCTAAAAAAAGTAAAAAATGAATTGAATAGAATCTTGCAACATCAGCCCCGTATCGTTAAATTTATCGATCGTAGCTTCAATTCCGATCAAAAATTTGCTCGTGAGATCTGGAAATTTTTGATGAAAAAAAATGTTAAAACCAAATTTCATTTTGAAATCTATCCCAGTTTATTAGAAGAAACAGATCTGCAGATCTTAGCAACAGTTCCAGAAGATTTGTTTCAATTGGAGATTGGAGTTCAAAGCACAAACAAGAAAACCCTACGCTCGATAAATAGATTTTATGAATGGAAAAATATCCAGAAAAAATTGCAGAAATTAACAGCTCTGGAAAATATTCACGTTCATCTCGATTTCATTGCTGGTTTGCCTTTTGAAGATATGAATTCTGCTAGAAGATCAATCTCGCAGATCTTGTCGCTTCGACCAGATCATTTTCAGCTTGGTTTCCTCAAAATTTTACCAGGAACTGCTTTGGCAGAGAAACAAGAAGAATATGATCTGCGTTTCACAGCTGCTGCGCCCTATGAGATATTACAGAATAAATGGCTGGATTTTGAAGATATATTGGAATTGAAAAAGGTCGAAAATGTACTCAATATTTTTTATAATTCTGGAAAATTTGTGACTTTCCTGTTATTGTTTGAAAAATTTTTTTCCAATTCCTATAAAATGCTGAAAAGAATCGCTGATTTTCGGGAAAGCCATCAAATCGATGAGCAAACGCGCGATTGGCAACAAAACGCAGCCATGCTGGTCGATCTTATCCACAGCGATCTTCCAGAAAAAAAAGATTTGCTGAAAGATTCTTTGCGCTGGGATTGGTGCAAGATCGCGAAGGCTCATTATTATCCAAAAAAGATCTTTGTGCAAAGCTGTTTTGAAGCAAAAAAAATTGGTTATCCCAAACTGAAAGAAAAACAAAAGCAAGAACAGCTAGTTCTAACGCAGATCAAGAAAGCGATTTTTTTCAAACCAGTTTCTCAACAATTTAAAGATAAATTTCTTCCGCATGCTGAAATGGTTGCTTTTGTTCTCCAAAAAGAAAAAATCAGGATCATTTTTTTGTGAAATTGTTATGATCAGAAAATGCTGGTTGTCAGGAATATTTGCATGATTTAATTTATGGCAAAATAATATAACAAATGTTGACAATAAAATTGGTGATAAGTTTTTAGCTTCAAAAAAAATAACGGAGGATCTAATGGAGAAACAAGCGTTCTTAGACGATGTGGCAGCAAAGAATCCAGCTCAATCTGAATTCTTGCAAGCTGTGCATGAAGTGGTCGAATCGGTTTGGGATGTTTATCAATCCAATCCCAGATTCAAAGAAGCAAAAATTTTGGAAAGAATGGTGGAACCTGAAAGAGTCTTGATGTTCCGCGTGCCTTGGACGAATGACAAGGGCGAAGTGCAGGTAAATCGTGGCTATCGCATCGAGTTTAATAGTGCGATCGGTCCCTACAAAGGTGGTTTGCGTTTCCATCCAAGTGTTACTTTGAGCATTCTGAAATTTTTGGGTTTTGAGCAAATTTTTAAAAATAGTCTCACGACGCTTCCAATGGGCGGTGGCAAAGGTGGCTCAGATTTTAATCCCAAGGGAAAATCTGACAATGAGATCATGCGGTTTTGCCAGAGTTTTATGAGTGAACTTTTCCGTCATATTGGGCCAAACACAGATGTCCCAGCTGGAGATATCGGAGTCGGTGGCCGAGAGGTCGGTTATTTATACGGAATGTATAAAAAATTGCGCAACGAATTCACCGGTGTTTTAACTGGAAAAGGCTTGAATTGGGGTGGTTCTCTGATCCGACCTGAAGCGACAGGATTTGGCACAGTCTATTTTGCCGATGAAATGTTGAAAACAAAGAATGAGTCTTTTGCAGGAAAAACGGTTGCGATCTCAGGTTTTGGTAATGTGGCTTGGGGTGCAGTGCAAAAGGTTAATGAATTGGGTGGAAAAGTTGTTACGCTTTCCGGACCCGATGGATATATCTATGATGAAGACGGTATTTCTGGAGATAAGATCGATTATATGCTGGAAATGCGTGCTTCCAACCGCGATGTCGTGGAAGATTATGCTGAAGAATATGACGTGCCATTTTATGAAGGACGTCATCCCTGGGAAGTCAAATGCGATATTGCCCTGCCTTGCGCCACAGAAAATGAATTGAACGAAAAAGACGCGCAAAATTTAGTGGACAATGGCTGTTTATGTGTTACCGAAGGAGCAAATATGCCTTGCACTCCAGAAGCGATCAAAATCTTGCAAAGAAACAAAATACTATATGCTCCCGGTAAAGCTGCAAATGCCGGCGGAGTTGCGACCAGCGGTCTGGAAATGTCTCAAAATAGTCTGCGCTTCAATTGGTCTCGCGAAGAAGTGGACGAAAAACTGCATCAAATCATGAAAAATATTCACGAACAATGTGTGCGTTACGGCAAAGATGGAGATTATGTAGATTACGTGAAAGGCGCAAACGTTGCTGGTTTTATGAAAGTGGCAAATGCAATGCTGGATCAAGGTGTTGTTTAAAAAATAAGTTAGAAAAAAAAAGCCCGTTGTTCTGCAGCGGGCATTTTTTTTGAAAAAAAAATGGTGGCAGGACCCAGATTTGAACTGGGGACACAAGGCTTTTCAGGCCTCTGCTCTACCGACTGAGCTATCCCGCCACACGGATTTAGGACTAATCAAAAATGGGCTGTTTGATGTCAAGAAAATTTAACTGCTTCTTGGAAAAATTTCCCTCAATTTTGTTTATCATGAATTATGTTAGATCAAGATTTTTTGTTTCTTAGGTGGATCAAAAACTTTCTAATGTGTAAAATTACACTTGAATAATTGTTTTCCAAGAATGAAAACAACGAATTTTCTTCACTTTTATCTGAATCATCAATCTTCTCTATCTTACGATCCGACAGGAAGATTTCACAATTTAGCAATTCAAAATTTTATAATTTAGTTTTTGTTGTTTTCGTTCTTCTCTTCTCTAAACCCCTAAACCTCTAAACCTCTAAACCTCTATACCTCTAAACCTCTAAACCTCTAAACCTCCCATCTTCTCCTCTATATCCTATCTCCAATATCTCAGTTTTGTGAAATTTTTTGATTGACACTTTTCTTTTAATAATCTGGCTATATTCAGTGAAAAAAAGGTAACAAGGAGGTGAGAAATATGAAACACAACGAACGTTATACGATCAAGACGAACAAAGGTAAAGTCTTGGGCTACACAGACGATATCGAAGAAGCATTGGAAATAAGAGAAAAGCACAAGCAGGAAGGTGCATTTATTGAAGACCGTAAGAATCCTAACAAACATCGCGAACGATTTTTTCATTAATAGAGGTTATTATGAAAAAAATTAGTATATTTTTATTTTTCTTTGGCAGTATTTTTTTATTGGCTGAAACTTATGAGCAAACCATCACGAATCCAGATGAAGGGCAGAAAACGATTTTTTCGAAGATCGAACGTGAATTGGTCAGTCCTTTAGAAACGATCACAGCTCGTGATCAACGCGTCGAGCTGATCTTCCAAACAAGTGATCCTGCAGCAATTGCTGGCGAGATCTCAGTTTCCGAAGTTTCACAAAATTCCTTTGTCGGCTGGTATCTGAATGATGAACGCGCTTCACTGTATCACCAAGATGCTGTTCCTGTTTGGGAACACGTCGTGGGAGATCTGGATTTTGGCTATTCCATTGATATGATGGAAGATGGAGATATTCTGGCGATCGGCGATGGCACAGAACTCAAGATCCTTGCTCCCGATTCTTCTGTTCCAATCTGGCAACATAGTTGCGATATCGCTGTCAGCGAACTGGCATTAGAACAAAATGGAGACTATATCTTTACTTCCCATTACGATGAAATTCAGGAAAGATCAACCGTTCAGTGTTTCACGATCGGCGAAGATGATCCTGTCTGGTCTCAGAATTTTGTTGGATCGGCTGGAACTTTGACTCTCAGCGGAGATGGTTCGACTCTGATCTTCACGCAATATGGTGGAGGAAACAGCGCAATGTGGGTGATGGAATCGCTCGGTGGCACAATTATTTTTGAAGGTCCTGAACATAATCAGAATCCACCAGCAATATCTTATGATGGTTCTTTGATAGTCAACGGTGATTATTCCGGCTATGTCTATGTCTATCAATATGATGATAATTACGAAACGTATGAAGAAATCTGGAATTATCATGTTACAGGCGGCGGTTCATCTGATTGGATTGGCGGGATGAGTATTTCTGCTGATGGCTCCACGATCGCTATCGGCACTTTGACCTTTGTAACAAATAGCTACAACGGACAGATCTATCTTTTCAATTCCTATTCTCCTGAACCGATCTGGATCTATGAAAATGTGGGCGATTATGTGATCGATATTGATATGAATAACGACGGCTCGCTTATTGCAGCTGCCAGTTACGGTCCACTCGATCATTCCACTGCAGATTTTCTGCTTTTTCGACGTGAGACAAACGTTCCTGTTTTTGAGATCAATACTTCTGGTTCAATGTTTTTTGTTGATATGACAGAAAATGGTGAGTTTTGCACAGTTGGTGGAAAAGCTGTTCATGCACGGGAAATGGGTAGCGGTGGATTGCTTTATTCGATAGACTGCGATCTGGGTGGTGGTCACATTTCGGGCCGCGTTGATCTGGAAGGAACTGATGATAATTCTGGCGTGAAAGCTGCTCTATTGGAAATTCCTGAATTATACACATTCACAGATTCAGTCGGTGATTTTTCCATAATGAATATTCCAGCTGGAACATTCAATGTTGAATACACAAAAGTTGGCTATCAAACAAATTATAGTGCAAATGTGGAAATTGTCGATGGAGAGACTACGATCCTGGATGAAGTGACTTTGTTTTCTACGGGTGTGGCTCCTTCATTTTTGAACGCAACGAATGGTTTGAATGAGACAGTGCAATTATTTTGGGAAGATCCTGATAATGCACTCGAGATAAATATCTATCGCAAAAATTACGAACAGGAAGCTTTTCCTGAAAATCCGCTGGCCACAGTTTCCAACAATACAGAATTTTATGCCGATTCCACAGCGCTGCCAATGAAAGAATATTTTTATGCTGTCACTGCTGTTTACAACATTGGCGAAAGCCCCTATTCAAATATCGATATCGGTTGGATCAATGCAAACTATATCGTTGATGAGATCAGCGTTTATGAAGGAAGTACCCCAACGATCGATGGCACGATTTCGCCCGGCGAATGGGATGATGCTTATGTAATTGATTGCTCAGATCATTGGGGAACTCACGATGGCACAACGCAACCAATTGGAAGTGTGATCGGATACTTCAAGCGAAATCCTGAAATGACCGAACTTTACGTAGCATTTCAAAATTTCAACGATGCTGTTCTGGAAGATCACGATGAAGTTGCGCTTTACATCGATGACAATAATGACGGCACTTATCCTCCTGTTGATGATGATTCCGAAGGAAATTATTGGGCTGCCTATTATCAAACGGGAAATCAACTGAGATATCGTCCAATTTATGAAACGGGTGGTGCTGGAGATTTTATACTTCTGGATGATCCGCAATTGGAAGTTTCCAACGATGAAGGTTATCTCGTTTATGAATTTGTGATTCCTTTTGGCACTGAAGATTGGCAGATCAATTCCAATGATCAAAATGAATCGGGAATTGGAATTTTTGTTCTGGATGATAATGCTCCCGACCCGAACGGTTTCGATGGCTGGTGGCCACTTGATAATCTGGATCTTTTCAGTCCGGAAGATTATGGAACGATAAATTTTGATCCGATTCCAGAAATACCGCCAGCACCGACAGAATTGAACGTCGAAATGATCCCAAGCGCTAATTTGCTGGAATTGACCTGGCAAATGCCACAGATCAACGATCTTGATCATTTCAATGTTTTCCTTTCTATCGATGAACAAAATTTTCAGTTCTTATCAGAAACAGACGGAACTTCCCACCTTTATCAACTTGATCCGATTTATAATGAATCGTATCGTTTTTATGTGACGACTGTCAACCAAGCGGGAATGGAATCTGAACCTTCGGAAATCGTAGAAATTTTACTGGTGGAAACGGACGATATTATTTTGCCGAAAATTACAAAATTAGAACAGAATTTTCCCAATCCTTTCAATCCCGAAACGAAGGTCAGATTTCAGCTGGCAGAAAATTCACAAAATATTGAGCTCGCTGTTTTCAATATCAGAGGACAAAAAGTGAAAACCTTGAAGAAGGGGAAAATGGCTGCTGGCAATTATGAAGTGACCTGGCAGGGCAAAGATCAGTTTGGGAAAAAAGTTGCTTCAGGAATTTATTTCTATCGACTTCAATCTGAAGAAGTTACAAAAATCAGGAAAATGCTGCTCTTAAAATGAAACGAAAATTGCATATTCGTTATTTTATTTTGATCAGCATTTTGATCGTTACACCGCTCGGATTTTATTCGAAATTTTATGATGGAATTGTAGCAAATTGGGTGAATAACTCGCTGGGTGGCTTATTTTACGTAACTTTTTGGTGTTTGGTCGTTTTTTTTGTTTTTCCCTGCGGGAAACCGTTTTTCATCGCCTTGTATGTTCTTCTGGTCACTTCTTTTCTGGAATTTCTACAATTGTGGCACCCACCATTCTTAGAAGTGATCAGAAGCACTTTTTTGGGAAGAACGCTGCTCGGGACTTCTTTCGTTCCAAGCGATTTTCTTTATTATATTTTAGGAAGCATTTTAGGCTGGTTCTGGTTATCACGACTCAAATCATTGAAGTTTATGAAAAATAATTCCACTGATAATGATCAATTTTGAAGCTTGAAATATATATTTTTTGGATATCAACATTCCGAAGATTCAGCAAGCTGTAACATTCGGAAGTTTTTGAATTCGCGGTTTCTATTTTTTCTTTTGCGGAAATCGTTGGTTTCGGCCTCACCCCGGCCCTCTCCACAAGTGGAGAGGGAGAAGAAATTGGGAAATGTGAAAAGCAAGAAATCCTTTGCAGTTCCCTTTTGGTAAAATGGGAACGGAGAAAAGCAAGGAGAGACGAAAAATAGGGGTTTAGAAGTTTAGGAAGAATGAAGAGAAAAAAATGAAGAAAAACTATCTTGCCCACATTGATCTGCTAAAATTTACAATAACTGTATTAATTCAGACCACTGTGGTTCAAAACAGCACAAAGACAATTAAATTATTTCTTAACAACGAGTTAAAAAAACGACAAATTTAATCTAATCCATTTTTAGGAACATGACAAAATCTTTCATATTGCATAATTGCATACAAAATATAACCTTACGCCCATATTCTTGTTTGGCACATAATTTGCAAATACAAGAATAAAATTGTTAGAGGGAAATATGAGCTCTGAACAAGAAGATAGATTATTGGGATTTATCATTCATCAACTGGAATTCTGCGGTTCAAATGTTGATCATGCCTGGTCAGTTATCACTGAAAATAGCTTTGGTAGTTTGGAAGAAACCATTGCTGCCTTGAAATTCATTTTATCATCTCCCACGACCAAAATTAAGACCAAAGGCTATGCTAAAGCTTTGTTAAATAAATTTTACGAACTCAGGTTTGATTGAGAATAATTTAAAAAAATATTTATATCTAGGAGAAAAAAAATGAAAAAATGTTTAGTTTTGTTGTTTGTAGTTTTTAGTTTGAGTTTGTGGGCAGATTGGAATGAAGCAGCCAAAGTACTTGCTTCTGATGGAGCAGGTAGCGATCAATTCGGCATATCCGTATCCATCTCGGGAGATTATGCTATTGTCGGTGCTTATGAAGATGATGATAATGGTATTGACTCGGGTTCTGCTTACATCTTTAACCGCAGCGGAGATACCTGGACAGAGCAGGCAAAACTCACTGCTTCCGATGCTGCTGCAAGTGATTATTTCGGCTGGTCTGTATCCATCTCGGGAGATTATGCTATTGTCGGTGCTTACAGGGATGATGATAATGGTTCTGACTCGGGTTCTGCCTATGTATTTAGCCGCAGCGGAACGAGCTGGACAGAGCAGGCAAAACTCACTGCTTCCGATGGTGCCGTTGGTGATTTTTTCGGTGGTTCCGTATCCATCTCGGGGAATTATGCTATTGTCGGTGCTTATGCAGATGATGATAATGGTTCTTGGTCCGGTTCTGCTTACATCTTTAACCGCAGCGGAGATGCGTGGACAGAGCAGGCAAAAATAACTGCTACTGATGGTGCTGCAAGTGATTGTTTCGGCATATCCGTATCCATCTCTGGAGATTATGCTTTTGTCGGTGCTTACTATGATGATTCTGACTCTGGTTCTGCCTATGTTTTCAGCCGCAGCGGAACCAACTGGACCCAGCAGGCAAAATGCACTGCTTCCGATGGTGCCGGTGGTGATAGGTTCGGATGTTCCGTATCCATCTCGGGAGATTATGCTGTTGTCAGTGCTAATGGTGATGACGATAATGGTTTTGTGTCTGGTTCTGCTTATATTTTTGAAAATATACTATTCGGAGCCGATTTCTCAGCAGACCAAACCTCCGTCAATCTTGGCACCGAAATCCAATTCACAGACCTTTCCACCGGAACTCCCACATCTTGG
>JAGYMQ010000145.1 GCA_018400535.1 Candidatus Cloacimonadota bacterium | reverse complement strand
TTAGTGGATAATTCTGCCAGCTAAGGAAAGGATAGCTGTTATTATTGGTATTGTCTTGTTTCCAGATCGCGGGGAAATCCCAGCCAGCATCGGTGAAAGTGGTTAGTGTCTGCATTTCGGCTGTGGTTTTTCCGGTGCCGCCGGCACTTGCAGACTGCCCAGAAGTATCGATGTCCCAGAAGCATCCAGTTACGGTTATATTTGTAGTTAAGTTGGTTCCAATCAATCCACCAATAGTGCTTGAACCTGTGGGGTTTACTAAAGAAACACTGTAGCAGTTTGTAATATTAATATCTTGCCCGTTGGTAGAATGACTTTGCACTCTCCCTACCAAGCCACCCAACTCCTGTGAACCATTGATAGATCCTTTTGAGTAGCAGTTTTCAATATCCATTTCTCCACCTGGTGTATCTGTCCAGCCGGATAGCATATAACCTGTAATTCCACCAATTCTTTCTCCGGTAGAAGTAATATTTACATCTGTATAGCAATTGGAGATCAAGCTGGGTCCTTCAAAAGCACCATTTCTGCCTATCAGTCCACCGGTGTAAGCATTGCTATTACCTGCCTGACTGGTTGAGTTTATTGTGCCTGTTGCAGAACAATTTATTACTGTAAGATTTTCTCCCCTACCCACTAAAGCTCCCACTCTGGCTCGTGCCGTAATATCTACATCTGATAAATGTATATCCTCAAGAATACATCCATTGGTTCTGTTGGAAATATTTCCAAATAACCCCACACTTTCCAGGGAGCTTCTATCAATATACAAATTAGATATTGTGTATCCGGCACCGTTAAAATTTCCGGTAAATTTATCTGTGTCATTTCCAATGGGAGAAAATCCGGCACCGCTGTTCCAATTCTGTGTATCCGTAGCATCTATATCGGCTGTTTGAATAAAATGAGCATTCCAGACGGAATCTGTTTCGGTGAGCCATCTGAGTGCAGTTAAGGATTCTATCTGGTAGGGATCTGCTTCCGTGCCGCTGCCAATTGGTGTGAAGCCTTCCAAACTAAAATCATCTACATACAGATTTGGTCCATAACCGGAAGTAGCTAAAAACCTGATAACAACAGTTTCACCTTGATAAGCAGAGATATCCAGAGTTTCTAAAACAAAGGAACCGGGTGTGGTGTTCCCTGCACCATCATTGGAATCAAATTCTGCACCGGTTTTATTCCAGAGAGATGTCCAACTACTGCCATCAGTAGATATGGCAATATCCAGCTCGTCATTCGGATAAGTGGAACTATATAAGTGTGACCATTTAAAAGAGAATTCTCCACCAGAAGGAACTTCCATTAATGGCGTGTGCATATAGGCTTCTCCACTGCTCCAGCCCCAGAAGTTACAAAATGCACTTTCACTGGCAGCATCTTGCGCCCAGTCGCGATCTCCTGCAAACAAAAAACAATCAGGCGGCCAGGTAGAAAAATCTTCCGTCCAGGGAAATGTGACTGTGGAGCAACCAGATTGGATTGTGGAGAAATGCCAGACAGGTCCATCTGTAGAAACAGAATTATTTGTATCATGAACAATTACCTGCCATTCATAACTTTCATCATTATTTGCAGAATATGTATAACTTCCTGTAGAGCCGGCAGTTGCACCGGATACAACTTCGCTCATATTACCTGCGGTTCCAAACCACAGGTCATAAGTATCGGTAAAAGAACCAGGCATATCCCAGGTTAAATTTCCGGAAAGTGGTTGATAGACAGCGTTATCGATAGGTTCTGGATTTGTTGGAGCATCGGGTGGTGGAAAAGGAGAGTAGGTTACTCTGATAAAAGGGGAATTGGTTTCATTCCAGCCATCCCATTTCAAAAAATAATTACCATAAGTTTCATATTCAAACATACCTACTGCAAACCAATCATCTGTAAGTTGGTTCTGCAATGTTGAAACAGCATCGCTTCCAAGATCCTGCACATACCAACCAGGATCGGGAAAATCCGAAATGTAAGCAGCGTATTCATCACCATCTGTAATGTCGGTATATACATTTGGTGCAGAAGATCCAACAGGATCATTTTCCATCGACATAACTTTGAAATAAGCAAAATTATCTTCGCTTACATAGATGTGCAGTTCCACAGACGAAATGCTTGCATCATCGGAAAGCGACGATATATCAAAACGAGCATAACCTTGCTCACCTCCATCAGATTGACTACGTATTAAACTGTCGTAAGTAAAAATGGTGTCATTGGTGGTTCCTGTGTGATAAGCTGCACTTTCTGGAAACAGGTCAATTGTATCTGCCCAGCAGATAGTCATGGAAATGAGTACAAACAAAAGAATAACTAACTTTTTCATCTTCTCTCCTACATATTTTTTTTGATACGAAATTTAATTTCTAATCTTACGGTAAAATCAACCTATATGATAAAGTTAACTAAATATTCTTTTTGTTGTTTGTGAAGTTAATTAAATATCATTTAACAATATCAAACAATTTTTTACAGCAATAACTATTTCATTACAACACTGCCTCTTTCATTTTTTTATTTTTGATTCTTGCAAAAGATATTAGAATCTGCGGCAGATTTTGTCTTCAATAAATTTATGTCAATTCATTTTATTTTTTTTAATCTATTATGATTTCAGCAGTTTTCACATCTGTTTCTGAAATAAAGCAGCAACAATTGATATTGGTTAATGAAAATAGTACTATATATTTATCCACAATTTCTGATGTCCAGATTGAATAGATTTTTTTCGCTTGATCAATTTTTTTTTTGTTTCAATATTGTTAATCCACGTGATATGAATGTATCTCTACGCATTAACTTCAATCATAGTTGATTATTATGGTCCAGAAATTTTGATTTGACGAAGATAAAAATTGATTTTTTCCAAGCATCGATCTAAAAAAACAAAAAAATAGAGTTGACGTTGAATCCCATATTTCCAAAGTTTTGATCAAATATTGTGGAGTGAAAAAAAATGAAGGATAGAATAAGTTATTCCTTTAAAGAAGCGGTGAAATATTTCACTGAATTTTCTGAAGATCAAGAGATGATCAAAAATGCGACAGAAATCGTGGAAAAAATTGTTTCTTGTTTTCGAGCAGAGAATAAGATATTGATCTGCGGGAATGGTGGAAGTGCAACAGATGCAATGCACTTTGCAGAAGAATTTACAGGAAAATTTCGAAAGGAAAGGAAAGCGCTGCCAGTAATTTCGTTGACGGATCCATCCCACATCACTTGTGTGGGCAATGATTATGGATTCAAACAGATATTTGCTCGTGGCGTCGAAGCTTTTGGTAAAGCAGGTGATATTTTAATTGGGATATCGACCAGCGGAAATTCTGAGAATGTGATCGAAGCTTTGCAAAAAGGAAAAGAATTCGGTTTGGTCAATGTGGGAATTTTGGGAAAAGATGGCGGAGCAGCAAAAGAATTTTGTGACCATACAATTATCGCACCAGGCAAGACGACAGACAGGATCCAAGAGATTCACATCATGATCCTGCACACGATCATCGAAAACGTGGAAAGAAATTTATTTCCAGAAAATTATAAGTAAATGCGATTGGTGATTCAAAGAGTCAGATCTGCTCAAGTTATTGTGGATAAACAAAAAATTTCACAAATCGAACAGGGTTTATTGATATTTTTAGGAATTCATCGAGATGATGATGGTTCAGAAATTGAATGGCTGGCAAAGAAAGTTTGCGGATTGCGCATTTTTGAAGATGAAAAGGGAAAAATGAATCTGTCTGTCATAGCTGTGCAGGGCGAGATTCTTTTGGTGCCACAATTCACACTTTATGGAAATTGTGAACATGGTAGAAGACCCGATTTCACCAAAGCCGCTCCACCTGAGCAAGCAAAACAATTCTATCAGTCATTTGCCACAGCTCTTTCCAAAAATGATTGCCAGCCAAAATTGGGTAAATTTGGTGCTCATATGCAGGTGAAATTGGACAATGATGGACCTGTCACAATGATCTTGGATAGATGATAAAAAACGTTTTATTCGATCTGGGAAAAGTCCTTGTGGATTACGACTTTGATCTCTTTTTTCAGCGTCTGGGCTATTCCCCTGGCCAAAGAGAATTATCTGTAGCAAGAGATATCGTTCTTGAATTCGATAAAGGCTCATTTTCCAGATTAACATTTTATCAAAAAATGAAACAAATTTTTCCTCATAATTTATCACCCGAAAAGTTTTTTCAGAGTTGGTGTAATATCTTTTTTCTTATTCCAGAAATGGTAGAACTAGCAAAAGTTTTGCAATGCGATCTTGATATTTTTCTTCTATCGAATACTGATGAATTGCATTTTCCTTTTATCTGGAAAAAATTTGAAGCTCTTCATATTTTTGCCGATCATCTTATGCTTTCTTATCAATTAAAAGCGGTGAAACCAGACGCAAAAATATACATCAAAGCTTTACAAAATTTCGATTTAAAACCACAGAACTGCCTTTTCATTGATGATAAAATAGAAAACGTCAACGGAGCAGAAAAGCTCAATATTACTGCCTTACATCATCAGAATTATCATCAAACAAAAGCTGAAATGGAAAATATTTTAAAAATGAAGCTTGACCAATAGCAAGCAGAAATAAATTTTTGGCATAGGTAAATAAAAAGAAAATTTAACAAGGAGAAAGTTATGAAAAAGATTTTATTTTTGTTTTTAGCGATAATGCTGGTCGGCATCTTGTCAGCTCGTCCAGCAGCGAATCGTCCCACTTTGGAACAGGTGAATGAGAATCGAGAATTTGAATGGGAAGAGCAAAATTCCAATTTTCCAAATCCATCAACTGGTATCAATTCTATGCACGCCGTAGATGAAAACATTGTTTGGGCGGCTGGATATGATGGAAGTGGTGGCGGCGCTGCCTATCAAGTTTTCACTCGCACAACAGATGGCGGTGCAAATTGGAGCGCTGATCAGATAGATACAGCACCAGCAGCTGGTGATGTCGCGATGATCTTTGCCCTCGATGAGAACAAAGCCTGGGTGCCGATTCACACCGGTGTTCCACAAGGAATTTATTACACAGAAGATGGCGGAGTCACCTGGGAAAGACAAGAAACTGCAGATTACAATTTGAATGGCTCCTTTCCCAATGTTGTTCATTTCTGGGATGAAAATGATGGTTTCGCTCAAGGAGATCCAGTCGATGGTTATTATGAGCTATATACGACAACTGATGGCGGAGAAAATTGGATCCGCGTTCCAGAAGAAGATATTCCTGCTCCTATCACAGGCGAATTTGGCGTCGTAGGCTATTATGACGTGGTCAATGATAAAATCTGGTGGGGAACTAATAAAGGTCGTGTCTATTATTCTGAAGATAGAGGTTACACTTGGGAAGTTGCTCAAACAACATTAGGCAACGCAACTTACGTCGATGTGCGCTTCAAAGATGAAATGAACGGAATCGCTCAGGATAAGAATGCTGCTTCCACTGGTGCTCTCAGTGAAACTTCCGACGGTGGGGTGACCTGGGAAGAAGTTACTCATAGCGGAACGGCCTATACAAATGACTTTGAATATATTCCTGGCACTCCCAATACCTACGTTTCCACTGGTGCTGCCACTGGGCTTTCTGGTGCATCATACAGTCATGATGGTGGACATAACTGGACTGTTTTCGATCAAACAACTGGTGTGCAATTTCTTGCCACGACCTGGATTAATTCAACGACTGGCTGGGCAGGATGTTTCAACGATATTTCCAATCCTGCTTTGAGCGGAGTTTATAAATACACGGGAGATCTGACACCACAACCAATGGGAATTCTCGCAGGTGTTGTTGCCGATCTTGATTCTGGAACTCCTATCGCAAATGTTGAACTCACTGTCGGAGATATCACTATCACAACGAATGATATGGGCGAATTTTCCATGCAACTCGATGTGGGAACTTATGATATTTCTCTCGATGTCTCAGGCTTTGAACCTTACACAATGGAAGATGTAGCGATCATCGAAGATCAGACCACAGAAGTTGATATTGATCTACAAAATCTCTATTTGCCTGCTACCGATCTTGATTATAGCATCGCTGGCAGTAATGTCGTTCTGGAATGGAATCATCCGCAAACAATGGCTTCGATCACTAATTATGAAATCTATCGTGATGACGAACTGCTCTCAACGATCAGCGGTGGCAACGATTTTTATATCGATCAAAATGTTCCAGGCGGAACTCACATTTACTACGTGGTTGCAATCTATTATGATGATTATCCTGCTGATCCTTCCAATGAAATTACGGTGGAAATCATTTCTGCACAGAATGATATGCCTATCTATCAAACCGCATTGATCCAGAATACTCCCAATCCATTCAATCCCACGACAACGATCTTTTTCAATGTAACAAAAAGCTCAGCACCGACCAACATCAACATCTATAACTTGAAAGGACAATTAGTGAGATCAATTGCAGCAGATAATTTGAGTTCGGGAAGAAATTCTGTTGTTTGGAATGGAACTGATAATGATGGAAAACAGGTTACTTCCGGAGTTTATTTTTATCATTTGAATATCGATGGAAGATCAGTTGATAGTAAACGAATGTTATTGCTGAAATAATTCCTACACCAAGATTAAAAAGGCTTCCGGAGCAAATCAGCTTCGGAAGTTTTTTTATTTTAAGTGATAGAAGCTAGTTATAGATACAACATTTTCAGACTTTTCAAAAGAAATTTTTTATGAAAATGTTCAGATAAATGCAAAAGGAAAATCCTATTCAGTTGTTTTTGGGATGATTCTGAAATTGAGATTTTTTTCAGGTAATTTCCAATATTTTCCAATTTATTCAGAATTTCAGGAACATTTTCGCTCAGTTCAATGACCTGTTCCTGCATAGCAATTCTATAACAATCTTTACAGATAAAACCATGTTTGATAGGATAATAAGCAAAAAATGATTTTTCTCGATCGCAGATCACACAATGTTTGAGCTGGAATTCAATGCCGACTATTTTGAACAACCGTAATAAAAAACGCCAAAAAATGGCAATAGCGTTCGTTGGTTTCGCTTCCAAATATGTTAGATAGCGGATAAGAAGTGTATATAGTAATGAAGCTTCTGTTTGATCGATGATGAGCTGGCGATAGATCTCGACTGCAGACTGCATCAAAATGGTCGTTTGAAAATCCATTTGATAAAGATGAGACTTGATGAAGTCAGCTTTTTTCAGAATGAACCACTCCGAATTTGGATTTTTGTAAAGTTCCAAGTCCAATTCGTTCAAAAGATCAATGATACCCTGAGATTGACTATTTTCTTTACGAATACCTTTTGCAATAACGCTAACGATTCCCAGTTCTTTGATCAGAATATCTAAGATGAAGCTTGTTTCTCTAAATGGTATTTTTTTGAGAATAATTCCCGTATATGTCTTATCTCGAGAATTTGCTTTATTCATTTATTCGACAGTCACACTTTTCGCCAGATTGCGCGGTTGATCAACATCCAGACCTTTGAGATCTGCCACGTGATATGCCAGCAATTGTAGGGGAATAACAGAAAGCAGCGGCTGCAGAGTGTGGATGGTTTTTGGCACGTAAATCACATTTTCGGAAATATTTTTTATCTTATCATCACCTTCTGTGGCGATCGAGATCAATCTTCCTTTGCGTGCAATCACTTCCTGCAAATTAGAATAAATTTTCTCATAGATCGCATCATCCTGCGCAATAGCGATGACAGGCATATTTTCATCGATGAGGGCGATGGGTCCGTGTTTCATTTCTGCAGCTGGGTAGCCTTCTGCATGGATATAGGATATTTCCTTTAATTTTAATGCACCTTCCAGAGCAACGGGATAATTCACGCCGCGTCCCAGATAAAGCGCATTACAAGCTTCTGCGATCGTTGCTGCGATCTCTCTGATCCTATCATTTTGACTCAAAATTGTTTCTATCTTTTCGGGTATCATCCGCAATTCTTTGATGAAAGCTTTGCCAAAAGTAGGCGGAAGATTTCTCATCCTTCCCATTAATACACCTAACAGCATCAATATCGTGATCTGAGATGTAAATGCTTTTGTGGAAGCCACGCCGATCTCTGCTCCAGCATGGATATAAACGCCACCATCTGATTCACGTGCTATCGTGCTTCCGACAGTATTCGTTATGCCCAGAACACGTGCTCCTTTTGCCTGTGCTTCATTCAAAGCAGCCAGAGTATCAGCAGTTTCCCCCGATTGACTGATCACGAAAACCAATGTGTCATCTGGAATAATAGGATTGCGATAGCGATATTCACTCGCGTATTCAACATCGACAGGAATTCTTGCCAGATTTTCGATGATATGCTCACCGATCAAACCGGCGTGCCAGGAAGTTCCGCAGGCGATCAAATGAATGTTTTTTATGCGCCTGAGATCAGAATTATGCATAGCAAGACCACCAAGACGAACAGTTGCCAGCTTATCTACCAGTCTTCCACGAAAGGCATTTTGCACAGAAGTTGGTTGTTCAAAGATCTCTTTCAGCATAAAATGTTTGAAATCACCTTTGTCGATCGCAGAAACATCCCAATCTACTTCGGATATTTCAGCTTCGACCAGTTCATTATTGATTGTTGTGATCGTAAAATCATCAGGCGAGATCGTCACAATTTCGTTATCATTCAGATAGATAACTTTCTTAGTATGAATGATGATCGCATTCACGTCGGATGTGACAAAAAATTCATCATGCCCAATTCCTAAAATTAATGGACTACCTCTCCGAGCTGCCACGATCTTCTGTGGATCATTTTTATGTATGACAGCGATGCCATAGGTTCCTTCGACCAGTTTTAATGCTTTCTGAATGGCAATCGTCAAATCGTGGTCTTCTCCATTGAATTGTTCGATGAGATGAGCTAGAACTTCAGTATCAGTATCGGTTACAAATTTGTGACCTTCTTTTTCCAATTTTTTACGCAGAAGTTCATAATTTTCGATGATACCGTTGTGCACAATTGCCAGATTTTTGTGGCAATCAGAGTGAGGATGGGCATTCACCGTATTTGGTTCTCCGTGAGTTGCCCATCTTGTGTGAGCAATTCCCACCTTTCCACTGATTTCCCTGGGAGCGGGCAAAGATCTTTCTAATTCAATGATCTTGCCAGATTTCTTAAATATCTTCAATTCACTGTCATCGTTGATCAAAGCGAGGCCAGAACTATCATAGCCTCGATATTCTAAGCGCTTGATACCTTCAACAATGATCGGAGTTGCATTCCTGTTTCCAATATAGCCAACTATTCCACACATTTATTCCCTCCTAAAGTTAAAATTTTCAAAAGCATTGATAATAAAATAAAGAACAGCGATCGTCGGTATGATCATCCAATAAGGAAAAATCCCATCTTCGATATAATTTGTTATAATTGGAATTTGATCTCCGAATCTTGAGATCAGAATGGCAAAAGCGTTATTCAAAAAATGAGCAAACATTGGAATGAATATACTACCAGTCCTGACAAAAAGATATCCTAACCAAATTCCTAACAAGGATTTTGGGATCAAACCAAAAATATCAAGATGCATAACTCCAAACAAGATTCCAGATATAATGATCGCATTCCATTTTCCTTTGGACAAAAAGGCTTTTAGTAAATAACCACGACTAAAAATCTCCTCGCAAATTCCAGGTAAAACCGCTACGATAAAGATATTTGACAAAAGAGAAATATCGCTATTTACTAATTCTTCCATCGCTTTGAGATAGGATTCTGAAACGGGATAAAAAAGATTGATGATCTGTCCCAGGATTGCCGCCAAGATTATCAATGGTAGAGCAGAGATCAAAACCAAAAGGAAATTTAGAGGCCGTGTTTTTTGTAATTGTAAAACTTTTTTCGTATCCAATTTTCCAAAACGTAAAAGCAACAGAACTGGCAAGAGAAAAATGATCAGCTGCGTTTTTATCAAGCCTGACATCAAATCTTTCATTTGCCAGCTTCCACCGAGATAATAAAGGGCGAGAATAATGAGAATAAAAAAGATTATGGCAAATTGAGGTGATAAAATATTCTTTTTCTTATTTTTTCCCCAAAACTTGAGTGATTGATCATTTTTTCGGAAAAGAATTGATTCATTATTAAATAGATAGATCGAAAGTTTCACGGCAAAAAAATCGAAAAGCAATGTCCATCCCACAACAACAAACAAAAGCATCGTATTAAAATTATTCAGCATTATATCACGAATGAGCAGAGAATAATTTACGATTGGGATCAAAGCAAATCCCAGATTCAGTTCAAATCCTGGCAGGAAACTGACCATCGAAAGCATGATCGCCGCAAACATCAACGGCGTTTGATAGCTGTGTGCTTCTTTTGCGTTGCGAGAATAGGTGGAAAGAGAGAGCAAAATTGCGGAGAAAAAAGTCAGCAGCGGTAACATGATGATCAAAATGAGAGCAAAATTTGCCAGAGGTAATTGGAAACCACCAGTATCCACTCCAGCCTGTTTTATAATATGTTGGAAAGAAATATACATACTAAAAAGATTCAGCAAAACGGTGATAATTGAGATCGTGATAATCGTGAGATATTTTCCCACGACCAATTCTGATCTTCGGGCAGCACTCACGAGGATCGTTTCCAGAGTTCCGCGTTCTTTTTCGCCGGCGACTAGATCAGTCGAAGCGACAGAAGCACTGCTGATAGTGATGATGATCAAAAGGTAGGGCAGAAATTTTCCCAGCGCAAAACCGAGCATTTGTTCAGGCGGTGCGATATTTTCTTCTTTCAGGTCAACAGCATTTAAAATTTCTTTTTGAACCTGGATCTTAGCCAACCTTTTTTCCACAAACTCATCTTCGATCTTGTTTATGATCTCTTTTATCTTTTTATAGGTCAATTCACTTTCTTCTTTTGTTTTATCATAGCTGATCTTGATTTGATAAATTTGAAATCCAGCATCGGAAATGCTATCTTGAATTTCTATCAGCGTTTGAATGGATTTATCTTCGATCAGCTCAAGATAGGTTTGACGATTGAAAGTGGGAACTTGATTCATGATCTGCAAAGTTTCTTCTGCTTCCAATCTTTCTCGGAAAGATGCAGTATTTTCATCGTTGATCGTATCGTGAAGATAAGCGGTCATCGTTTTTTGTTCCAGCTTCGTTTCCTGACGCGACATCATCGAGCTGAAACCGATCATGATCATAGGATAGAGAACGATCGGGAGAATGATCGAAGTGACAACAGTTCGTTTATCACGAAGAAGATCGAGAAGTTCTTTCTTATAAATTATGAAGATTTTTTTCAGGTTCATCGTTGATCTCCTGCTATGACCGATTTACGAATTCAATAAAAATATCATCAAGGTCGTTTAAGCCAGTATCTTCTTTGAAATCTTGCCAGCTGCCTTCTGCCAATAATTTGCCTTCATGGATCATCACGATCCTGTCGGCGATGCGTTCAGCTTCTCGCATAATGTGCGTGGAAAAGAGCACACATTTATTTTCTTCTTTGCAATGATTGATGAAAGAAATGATATTTTTTGCAGTCAAAATGTCTAAGCCTGAGGTTGGTTCATCAAAGATCATGACAGGCGGATCGTGAATTATTGAGCGGGCGATCGAGACTTTTTGTTTCATTCCTGTGGAAAGGAATTCCACTTTTTTATCCAGAAAATCATTCATATCCAGTAAGGCAGATAATTCTTCTATACGCTGATAAATAACGTTGTCAGTTATATCATACAATCTGGCGAAATATGTTATCACTTCGCGTGCTGTTAGACGGTTATAAAGTCCTGTATCTCCAGAGAGGAAACCAAGATTTGCTCTAACTTTCTGCGGTTCTTTCTGGATATCAAAGCCTTCTAATCTGGCTGTTCCGCTGGATGGTTGCAAGACAGTCGATAGCATTCGCATCGTTGTGGTTTTCCCAGCACCGTTCACTCCGAGCAAAACAACGATCTCGCCTTTATCAGCAGAAAAGGAAAGATCATTCACGGCCAAAAGAGAAGTATCATCATTCTGCATAAATTGTTTTGTTAGATTTCTTACTTCGATCACTAATTTCCCCCCGCACATTTATTCCAGATCAATTACCAAACATTAGCAGAATTATTTGTTATTTGGAACAAAATCAATTTCGGAACTAAGCAATTTCACAAATTCCAATAAAAGTTTCACGCTGCTATCCAGATCTTTTGTAGAGATAATTTCACTTGGTGTGTGCATATAACGATTCGGAATGCTGATCAAACCTGTTGCCACGCCAGAACGAGTTAGTTGAATTGCATTTGCATCTGTTCCTGTTCCACGTGGTGCTGCTTGGATCTGATAATCGATCTTTGCTTGTTCAGCTGCCTTTTTCATCAATTTAAAAACTTGTGGATTGATATTAGCACCGACCGTGATCGTCGGACCTTTTGCCAGATTTGTTTCTCCCAGCTGTTCTTTGCTGAGTCCTGGATAATCGATGGCGTGGGTAACATCAATTGCAATAGCCACGTGGGGATCGATTCCAAAGGAGCTGGTTGTTGCTCCGCGTAAACCAATTTCTTCTTGCACCGAAGAAACAGCAAAAATATTCGCTTCGATTTTCTTTTTGTGTAGTTCTTTCAATAGAAGTCCAGCAATATAGACACCAGCCTTATTATCAGTTGCTTTTGTCGTGATAATATCTTCGTTCAAAATATCCAATCCTGGCATAAATGTGATAGGATCACCGATGCTTACTTTTTTTTCTGCATCTTTTTTATCTCTAGCACCGATATCGATCCAGAGATCTTCCAATTTTGCTGCATTTTTTCTTTCTTCAGGTTTCAGAAGATGGATCGGTTTTTTTCCGATCACACCTTTGATGACTTTTTTCTCATGATAGATCTGCACTCGTAATCCTGGTAAAATGCTGGTATCAACGCCACCGATCGGCACAAACCGAATGAATCCATTATCATCGATATAATTTACCATCAAGCCAATTTCATCAGCATGGCCGACGACCATAAAACGCAAATTTCCTGTTCCATTTTTCTTTGCGATCACGTTTCCGTGAATATCTGTTTTGATCTCATCTGCATATTTTTCCACATATCGACGATAGACATCTTGAGCTGGCTGTTCAAAACCAGAAGGGCTGGGGGCTAAAACTAAATCTTCAAAAAATTTCAAATCCATTATCTACTCCTTTAACAATTATTCGCTTTTCCAGACGCAAAGGGATTTATCTTCTTTTTCGTATCTTTTTTTTCTTCTTTCTTGTTATGTGGAATCATACACAAAAATTTGAGTGTGGACTCACCCGTATTTTTATAATTATGTTTCATAAACGGTGGAACGTAGATCACATCGCCAGGCTTGAAAGGGATTTCTTCATCTTCAGTTACTAATGCACCTTCACCTTCGACGATGAAATTTTCATGTTCCCAACTATGGGAATGGAAAGGCGTGAAACCACCAGGTTCCACTTCAAATAGACGCATCGCAAAATTGGGAGCTCCATCTTTTTCTGAAACCAACCATCGAATATAGGCTTTGCGTGCACCTTCCATTGTAACCTTTTCCAAGGGATATTGTTGATAATGTTTGATCTTCATCACATCTTCCTAATTTACAGAGATAACTTCTTTCACTTCAGGAATTTCTTCTTTCAGAACGCGCTCTATTCCAGCTTTCAAAGTTAGAGTTGCCATTGGACAATTGCCGCACGCTCCTTGCAAACGAACTTCGACCACGCCATCTTCTCGCACATTGACCAATTCACAATCGCCTCCATCCGCTTGCAATGAAGGACGAACCTTATCCAATACTTCCTGTATCTTTTCTTTATCTAACATAGTTCCTCCTGAAATATTTAATAGGATTCAAAAAATTAATATTGTTATATAAGTAAAGAAAAAATGCGAAAAAATCATCTTACTTTGCTCACAGAATAATTTTTTTAGACAAAATTGAATAAGATAAGAAAATTTGAAAATAAAAGAGAAATTAATTTTTCAATGAGTTCGGCATTATAAAAAAATTTCGTTCTGAAAAATCTTTCATCTTTACTATCGAAGAATCTCGTGCTCATATTTCTTATTCTTCTCGTATATTTTTTTACTGAATGCGACGTCGAGTAGCTTTACTTTCGGAATAAGAATAGCTGAAAGAATTTCATTAGATTCTTCCGGAGAAAAAGTGCAATTATGCCGAAATATTAAACTGTTCTTCAAGAAAAGTGATCTGCTAAAAAAAAGTAACAAAAAAAATATGAGAATTTTCTGAGAAAATGTGAGAAAATGTTCGAATAAAAAATCAGATACTATTTTTTTTGTAGTAATAGCGATCGATGGTGTGTTCATCGACCGAGCTACAAAGCCAGATCATGATAACTGCTGGTAATAAAAGTATTATCAATAAAATGACACCAAACAACATAAATACCTCTTTTTTATTCTTTGTAAATAAGGTTTTATACTATAATTAAGTCAAACAAAAAATCAGTTTTCTAAGAAAAAGTAAGAAAAATCTTGACTCGGCTCAGCAGCTACTCACTTTTGACTCAGTTTTTCTCAAAATTTCTCAAAATTGCTCAATCAAAGCAAGGAGGTGCTGATGTCAGGAGAATTCCTTGGAACTTATTTTAATTCAGTTAACAAACAGAAATGGATCACGATCCCAGCAGATTTCAAAAAGCAATTTAATCCTCAAGCAAAACAGAAAGTCGTGATCACGATCGGTCCAGTGGCAAACATTGCAATCTATCCACTCGATAACTGGCAAGTTAAAAAGGATAAGTTAAATAGTGGCAGCGCAGATGACAAGGAACTCCTGATGCACCTCATCACTTTTGCTTCATCATCAGCACAAAAATTGGAAATAAATGGCCGGATAAAGATCGGTGATGATCTTCTGGAGATCGCTGGTATCAAAGATAAAGTTGTGATCAAAGGTGAAGGCAATTATATCTCGGTTTGGAATCCTGATCGTTACAAAGAATATCGCGATCAGCAGCTGGAAAAACACAAACGGAAATTCAGTGCGCTGGATTATCAATGAACCACTCATATCATCAGCCGGTATTTCTTAAACAAAGTATCGAATACCTGAACTTGAAAGATGACGGTATTTATGTCGATGCAACTTTTGGAGGTGGTGGTCATTCACAGGCAATTTTAGATTCCAATTCCAGCATAAAATTATTTGCTTTCGACCGAGATACTGATGCGATCGAAAGCGGAAAGAAAATTTCGCAAAAATACAAATCTCGCTTTCTTCTGATCAAGAGCAATTTTAGCCGGATCAGAACACATTTAGCTTTGAACAGGATAAAAAAGATCGACGGAATTTTATTTGATCTGGGCATTTCTTCGCATCAGATCGACGAAAAGGAAAGGGGATTCAGCTTTTCTTATGATGCACCTTTGGATATGAGAATGAATCGTGAACAAGCGACTTCTGCTTCTGATGTGATCAACAATTTTTCCTACGAAAAATTAAAGCAGATTTTTTGGGAATTTGGAGAAGAACGAGAAGCTGTGCGCATAGCAAAGATGATCATCCAGAAACGAAAAATATCAAGTATAACGACGACAGGAGAATTGGGAGCGATCATCGAGAACGCAACAAGATCTCATAAGAAAATCAAGGCAAAGGCGCGTATTTTTCAAGCGATCAGAATTTATATCAATGGTGAATTGGAAGCTCTCAGATCTGCCTTGCGCGATGCTGTCACGATTTTGAACCCGCAAGGTCGAATCGTTGTGATATCATATCACAGTCTGGAAGATCGAATTGTGAAGAAATTTTTCCAATATGAGGAAAAGGATTGTGTCTGTCCTGAAGGGTTATTGAAATGCAATTGTGGGAAGATATCAACTATCAAGATTTTAACGAAAAAGCCAATAACTCCAACAACACAAGAGATCAAAAAAAATTCGAGAGCCCGCAGCGCTAAATTGCGAGCTGCTCAGAAAAAGGAGATCAAATGAATAAAAAAATTTTTTTACTTTTCCTTTTGATTCTGGGAATAATCTATTTTCATTTCGTCAACAAGCATCAAATACTTAAATATAATCACCAGATTGAAAATCAACAATTACAGATCACTTCGTTGAAAGAACTAAATCTTTATAATTTGATCGAAAACAACAAATTGTCATCAAAAGAACGTATTGAAAAACTGGCTGCAGATAAATTGGATATGTTCTATCCTATGAATCCAGAAACCACTTACAATATTTCTTTCGATGATAAAGATCAATCAGTGCGACTTATCAATTATTTCGTTCCGTCAGCTGAAGCATTGACGAATTAAATCAAAATGAACGGCAGACTGAAAATTTTCCTGTTAATAAATTTTCTTTTGCTTGTTCTCTGGATCGGATATCTATTCAATGTTCAAGTCTTTGATCCATATAAATTGCACCAAACAATCGAAATACGCAAGAATCCCAGCAAAGAACTGATCATTCCTAAACGCGGCAATATTTATGATCGCAATTTAGATCTTCTGGTAGGAACAACAAAATTTTATCAGCTTGATCTGGATCGAAAAATTGCGCTGGCAGATCAAAAAGAGGATAAGAAAGTTGAAGAAACATTGGAAAAAATTTCAGAGATCATTTCTCATAATTCGGAGCTTTCCAAAGCAGAAGTTAAAAGGATTATTTCTCAAAAGCCTTTGACAAACAGCGTCTATATCTCGGATAAAATTTCGGAATTGCAATTACAAAAAATAAAAAAGCATTTTGAAAAAGAAAAATTTTCTGGTCTGATCAGCAATTTCAGCAAGATGGAAAGAACTTATCCGCATGGAAAATTAGGTGCAAATTTTCTGGGAATCGTTGAAGAAAAAAACCCTCATCGTTCAATTTCCGATGAAAATATCTATCAAGTGCAGGGACTTTGTGGCGTTGAAGCCAGCTATGACAAAGAATTAACGGGCAATATTGGCTGGAAAGAAACGATTCAGGATGCCAATAACAAACGTATTCCCTTTTTATTTTTACGTTCCAAAAAAGCAAAAAAGGGAAACTCTCTAGTGCTCACGATCGATAATACAATTCAGGAAGTTCTGGAAAACAGACTCCGCGGTGGTATCCAAAAATATGATGCGAAAAATGCAATCGGAATAATTATGGATCCATACACAGGCAAGATCATCGCTATGGCTGGATTGGAACGAGATAAGCTCACAGCTTCTGCAAAAGTATTGCGTAGTTCAGCAAATCTACCAGTTTCCTTTATGTTCGAGCCTGGCTCCACATTAAAACCGATCACTGCCTTGATCGCCCTTGAAAAAGATATTTTCGCTCCCGAAGACAAGATAAATTGCAATGACTATCATATTACTTTTGGCGAAGAAGAACGCGTGATCAAAGATGATCATAAATTTGAAATTCTGAGTTTCCATGATATCGTCGCTCATTCTTCCAATGTCGGGATCAGCAAGATCGTGGAAAAGATAGGCAGCAAAAGCCTTTTCGATCGATTGATCGCTTTGGGATTTCGTCATCGAATTGGTCATCGCATTTTTGGAGAATCTACCGGCATTTTCCGCAAACTGAATGATTGGCGAGGATTTTCGTTGCATTCCATTTCTTTTGGGCAAGAAATATCTGTCACCGCTTTGCAACTGGCAAATGCTTACTGCACTTTGGCAAATGGTGGAAAAGTTATGCAGCCTTATTTTGTGGAAAAAGTGATCGAAGAAAATGGTGAGACAATCGAGCAACACGAGCCCAGAATATTGCGTGAAATTTCCGATCAAAATTCTTTGAACACGATCAAAACTTTTCTGCAAAGCGTGGTCGAATATGGAACAGCTACTGGAACAAAACTAAATTTTATGGATATTGCTGGAAAAACTGGAACTGCAGAAAAAGCGATCGCGGGAGAATTTGGTTATTCTGAAGAAAAATATACTTCTGTTTTTGCTGGCTTTTTCCCGGTTGAAAAGCCTAAATATGTGATGGTCATCGTCTATGATGAAGCAGATTATTCTTCTTATTCCTATTATGCTTCGCTTTCAGCAGTTCCTACTTTCAAAGAGATCACGACAGACCTGTGCAATCTGCCGTCCAGCAATCTGATCTCAGAATTTGTGGAAGCAAAAACAGAATACGCAGAAGTTCCTGATCTAATGAACAAGCACAAAAATGAAGCATTAAAAATTCTGGCAAAAAAAGAGTTAAAATATAAGATCAAGCGCAATGGTTCTTCGCAAATAGTGACGAATCAATTTCCAAAACCAGGCTATAGCTTTGATCAAAGCAAAAATATTATTCTAGTTTTGGGAAAAGAAGAGAAAAAAGAAATTGAGATCTACGAAAATCGGATGCCCGATCTCACAGGATTAACTCTGCGCAGAGCTCTTCAAAAAGCACATCAAAGCGAAGTGCAATTGCAGATCGAAGGAAACGGTATCGTCATCTCTCAATCGATTAAACCAGGCTCAAAGATCAAATATGGTGCAATATGCAAGATCAATGCCGATCTGTGAAAACGTCCGAAATTATCCAAAATCTGCAAAAATACTCATTAATAAAACAAATGGTTTTGGAAAAAGATGATAGAATACTAAAAAAAATCTGCACCGATTCTCGAAAAGTTGAAAAACACTCTATTTTTATTTGCATAAAAGGATTTGAACAAGATGGCCATAATTTCGCTGAGGATGCTGTCTTAAACGGAGCTGAACTGCTCATCGTTACCAGAAAATTAAATCTAAAAATTCCGCAGATCCTCGTTTCTGATGCGCGAAAAGCTGCAGCAATTCTGGCAAAATTATTTTTCGATGATCCAACCGACAAATTCAAATTGATCGGAGTTACTGGCACGAACGGCAAAACAACAGTCACAAACTTGCTCTATCAAATATTGAATTTTGATAAAAAAGTTGGATTGATCGGCACTTTCGGTTTCAAGCTCGGAGACAGAGAATTTCAAACAGAAAGAACTACTCCAGACATTATCGAATTGAATGAGATATTTGTTGAATTCGTGGCTAAAAAAGTCGAAGCTGTAATCATGGAAGTTTCTTCACATGCTTTAGCTTTAGATCGCGTTTTTGCTTTGAAATTTGACGCAGCCATTTTCACAAATATCAGTCAGGATCATCTTGACTTCCACAAAGATCTCCTCGAATATGCCAATGAAAAAGCAAAACTTTTCCAATATACAAAAGAAAATGATGGAATCCAGATCATTAACATTGATGACGATTTTGGAAACAAACTATTTACAAAAACAACTGGCAAAAAGATCTCTTATGGGAAAAAAGCTGCCAATTACAAAATTTTCCAAATTGAAAATGATCTGCATTCATCTCGCTTCGAATTGAATATCGCCAAAAAAAACTATACCCTGCATTCTCCTCTTCTCGGTGAATTTAATATTTACAATCTAACGGCATCTCTTGCCGCCTGCTGTGAACTGTTTCCTGATATTCAGGTCGAGAAACTCATGAAAAAAATTCCCGATCTTTCTCCTATTAAAGGCAGATTAGAAAAGATCGCACTTACCCAGAAAAACGCTTTCATCGATTATGCGCACTCACCTGATGCCTTAGATAATGTTCTGCGAACATTGCATCAAATGCAGCCAAACAGGATTATCACTGTTTTTGGCGCGGGTGGAGATCGAGATAAAAGCAAGCGTCCTGAAATGCTGAAAAGTGCGCTGAAATATTCTGAAATAGTAATCGTCACAAACGATAATCCACGCTTTGAATCTCCAGAAAAGATCATCCGAGATATTCTGCAAAATGCGACTTCAGAAGAAAATATTCTCATCATCCAAAACCGCAAAAGCGCTATCGAAACAGCACTAAGCCTGGCAAAAGAAAAAGACATCGTTCTCGTCGCTGGAAAAGGACACGAAGAATATCAAGAGATCAATGGCAAAAAATTGCCTTTCAGCGACAGGAAGATCATTCAAGAATTCACTCCAGTTAAAAATGAGAACCTGTCAATTCCAGTTGATCCACTTTTTTTGGAATTCGTGTTTGGAAAAGAGCTCAAACCTTGTCCACAATTGCTCTATCATATTTCCACCGATACGCGCAATCTTCCAAAAAATTCGCTTTTTTTCGCTTTCAAAGGCGAGAATTTTGATGGACATGATTTTGTGGATATCGTTTTGGAAAAAGGGAATTGGGCGGTTGTAAACGAAAATTACAATCTAGCTCATCCGCATTTGATCAAAGTGCATGATACAATCGAGGCTTACGGAAAATTGGCAAAACGATACATAAAATTCTTTGATCTCTGTTCGATCGGGATAACGGGAAGTTACGGCAAAACGACAACCAAAGAATTTCTGGCTAATATCCTGGAAATAGATACTCCTCTCATCAAAACTTCTGCTAATGAAAACAATCTGATCGGACTGCCAAAAACTATTTTCAAAACAAAACCTGAACACAAATATGGAATTTTTGAACTCGGTTCAAATCACTTCGGAGAAATAGAAAAACTCACCGCAATTCTTCGCCCCGATTTTGCTGTCATAACTGCGATCGGAGCTTCCCATCTGGAATTTCTAAAGGATATTAATGGTGTTTTTCAGGAAAAAACTGCCGTCTTCCATCACTCTCCAAAGAAAAAATTTTTCCCGGGAGATCTTTCAAAATTCAACGAATTTGAAGGAATCACTTTTGGCTATTCTCAAATAAATGACTACGTGATCTCCAAAGTAAAATCTGATCAAAACAGCACTCGATTTCTGGTCAATGATGAAGAATATTCCATTCCGACCCCTTTCGAAAAATTTGTTTTGAATGCCACGATCGCAATTGCTATTTGTAAAGAGATGAAGATACCATCCGAGAATATTTTTGCCGGACTGCAAAAGCAATTATCTATGAACTGGCGAATGCAACTAAAAAAGAAAAAGGCACGACATTTATTGATCGATTGTTACAATGCAAATCCTGATTCGATGCAAGCTGCTTTGAACTTCTGGAAAGATTATCATCCGCATCTTCCTCATATTGCAATACTTGGAGATATGCTGGAATTAGGAGAATTGACAAAATTCTACCATAAAAAAATCTGGTCTCAATTAAAAAAGATCGATTATGATCTGCTGATCTCAGTAGGAAAGCTGGCAGAAGAATTTCAAGCAGATGTTCATTATAAGAAAGTCGAAGAATTGCTGGCATCCCAAAAATTGAATGAATTACCAGAAAAGGCAGTAATATTGATCAAAGCTTCGCATGGCATTAGTTTAGAAAAAATATTAGACAGGATCTAAAAATGTTTTATCATATTTTCGCACCATTATCACAGACCGAAATCTTCGGTTATAATCTTTTTAACGTATTTCAATACGTCACATTTAGAGCGATCGCTGCATTCATTACTGCTATCATTTTTTCGCTCTTACTCGGGCCAAAGATCATCCGACTACTGAAAAAAAATCAAGCAGTGGAAAACGTGAATGAATACGTACCGATCTCTCACCGCGAAAAGGAAGGAACACCCACGATGGGTGGCTTGATCGTGATAACCAGCTTGCTCATCTCCGTTCTGCTCTGGAATAATCTGGTCAATAGCTACATCATCATCATGATCATAACGACTGTTTGGCTGGGAGGCGTTGGGTTTTTAGACGACTATCTGAAAAACTTCCTCAAAATGAAAGAAGGCTTGATCGCACGTTATAAACTTTTCGCTCAAATCACCCTGGGCTTGCTCATCGGTGCCGTTCTATTTTTTGGAATGCACGACAATGTAAATATCACGCAAATCAGTTTGCCTTTTTTCAAAGGTGTTTCCCTTTCTCTGGGCTGGATATTTATTCCCTTTGTTGTCTTTATGATCACGGGAACTTCTAACGCAGTCAATCTGACAGACGGTCTGGATGGACTTGCCAGCGGGATCGTCGCTCTTTCTGGTCTCGCACTGGGAATCATGGCATATATCAAAGGCAATTTCAACATTGCTGAATATCTCAATCTGGAATTTATCAGCAATGCTGGCGAATTAACAGTTTTTATCGCTGCTTTGATGGGAACAATGCTGGGATTTCTATGGTATAACATCAAACCAGCGCAAGTTTTTCTGGGCGATACCGGCTCGCTCGCTTTGGGTGGAATTTTAGCTGTCCTCTCGATTCTGCTACGCGAGGAGATATTCTTTGCGATCGTTGGCGGGATCTTCGTTCTGGAAGCAATGTCCACGATCATCCAGCGCTACTATTTCAAATACACTCGCATCAAAACTGGCACGGGAAAAAGAGTTTTTCTCTGCGCTCCTATTCATCATCATTATGAATTGAAAGGAATGGCGGAAGAAAAGATCGTTATTCGTTTTTGGATCGTCACTGCCCTTTTAGTCGCAATTGGCTTAGCCACTATAAAATTAAGATAAAATGAAAATAGCAGGAAAAAGATTTGGCATTTTAGGAATAGCACGCAGCGGAATATCAGCTGCACGAAAGATCAAAGCGCTTGGTGGTGAAGTTTTTTTGAGTGAGTTGAAATCTGACATTCCAGAAAAGAACCAGATACAAAAGAAATTTCCCTGTGAATTTGGTGGGCACACAGAAAAAATTCTGGAAAATGAATATCTTGTAGTCAGTCCGGGAATACCACTCAATATTCCTATCATTAAAAAAGCAAAAGCTAAAAAAATCAAGATCATCAGCGAGATTGAATTGGGATTTCTGATCAAACATCCAAACAGTAAAATCATCGCAGTTACGGGCTCAAACGGCAAAAGCACAACCGTCAGTTTGATTTATCATATTTTACAAAGAAATGGTTTCAAATCAATTTTGGCTGGAAATATCGGATCAGCTTTCACTTCCTACCCGATCGAAAAACCGGGAATTGATCTTATCGTTTTGGAATTGAGCAGTTTCCAGCTTGAATTGATCGCCTCTTTCAAAGCAGATATTGCCATTCTACTCAATATTTCTCCTGATCATCTCGACCGCTATGCTTCTCTGGAAAAATACGCCGCTGCAAAATTCAATATTTTCCGCAATCAAACCAAAAAGGATATCGCCATCTTGAATGCAGATGATCCTTTCTGCCGAAAAAAAATAGCTGATCTGAATGCTCAAATAAAATTGTTTTCTCAAAATTCCACAAATAATAAAGGAAATGACTTTTTCGAAAATCCTGTTTCTCAAAAAATACTTCCTTTGCCCGGTCCTCATAATCTGATGAATATGAATGCAGCTATTCTCACGACCGAAGAATTCATCACCGATCATGAAAAGATCCTGTCTGCTTTGAAAACTTTTCGACCTCTTCCCCATCGTCTGGAATTCGTCAAAGAGATCAAAAGAAGACGATTTTATAATGATTCTAAAGCAACGAATACCGAATCTGTAAAATTCGCTCTGAATTCCTTTTCCGCTCCAATCAGATTAATTTTGGGTGGTTTGGGAAAAGGCGAGGATTATAGCGTTTTATTACCTGTTATTCAAAAACACGCTGCAAAATTATATCTCATCGGAAAAGAAGCAAAAGCGATGGAAAAAATTTTTTCAAATCAAATCGATCTGGCAATCTATCCGTCTTTGGAAACGGCGGTGAAAACAGCCTTCTCGGAATCACAAGAAAACGATGTCATCCTGCTTTCACCCGCTTGTGCCAGTTTTGATATGTTCGAAAATTATCAGCAGCGAGGAAATCATTTCAAAGAGATCGTGGAGAATCTGCAATGAAAAAAGTTCGCACCTACATCGAACAATATGATCATTATCTATTTTTTGCCTTTTTTGTTTTGATCTTCATCGGACTTTATATGCAGCTCAATATCAGTTCGATCCGCACGCAGATGATCTTTTTTTATCGTCAATTTGCCTGGTTCATTCTTTCTATGGTTTCTCTTTTTATTGCTTTCAAAAAGATCAATCTGGGAAAAATCAGAAAATATTCTTTTCTGTTTGTTGTGTTAACTATCCTGGCTTTGATCGCAGTTTTGATCTTTGGAAACAGCGTCAAAGGTGCTGTGCGCAGCATCAGGATCTGGAAGATCAATATTCAACCCAGCTTGATCGCAAGACTCGTTTTGATAATTTATTTCGCTCACATTTTGGAGAAAAAAAAACGGGTCATTCCCTACACAACGCCAAAATTCTTTTTCTCAAATTTTTTGGCTCTCATCGTGATCCCAGCTTTCATCTTTCTGCTGATCTTGGTGGAAAGACATTTCAGCACGCTGGTCATTTCCAGCATCACGCTTATCTCACTTCTATTTCTAGCAAAAGTGCGCTATTCGACGATATTTTCTTTGCTCGGAATTTTACTTTTTTTGGGAATGATGGTGCTTTTCCTCGGTCCAAAATATCGCAGCGATCGCATCAAGATCTATAAACAATATGCGCTATTCTTCCCCGCCGAAAAAAATGCTGAAGACAAAGAATTGAACGATTATCAGATCAGAGAAAGCTTGATCTCACTTTCGGCTGGAAAAATTTTCGGGACTTCTCCCAGTCATGGCACAGGAAAACATTATTTCCTGCCTGAAGCCAAAACAGATTATATTTTTGCTATCATAGGAGAAGAATTTGGTTTTTTAGGAGCACTAACGATCCTGCTACTCTACGCTTTTCTCTTTTTTAGGTCTATCATAAATGCGAACAAACAAAAAGACCTTTTCTTGCAATTGCTCTCTCTCGGGCTCGGAATGAATATTTTTTTCAACGCGATGATCAATATCGGCGTGGCAATGGCGGCTTTGCCTTCCACCGGCGTAACTCTGCCTTTTATCAGTTATGGTGGAACTTCGCTGCTGGTGAATTCTTTTTCGATCGGATTGCTGCTCAATATCAGCGCTCGCAGGAGAAAAATATGACGGCAAAGAAAATTCTGGTGGCTGCGGGCGGAACAGGCGGACATATCATTCCCGCTCTTTCTATCATTTCAGAATTGCAGAAAAAAGATGCAAAGATCCTTTTCGTGGGAAATAAAAATAGCATGGAAGAAAAACTCGTTCGTTCCCAAAACATTGATTTTGAAAGAATAGATATTCAGAAACTTTATCGTTATTTCACTTTTAAACACATTCTTTTTCCTTTTAAATTGCTGAAAAGTATCTGGAAAGCAAAGAAGATCATTCGTGAATTTCAACCTGATATTTTTCTGGGAACAGGAGGTTTTGTTTCTGGACCAGTCGGTTATGCAGCCTATCTTGCTAAAATTCCAATTTTTTTGCAGGAACAAAATAGCTATCCTGGAATGACAACACGTCTCCTTTCCAAATATGCAAAAACGATTTTTTTGGGAAATGCTGAAGCGCGAAACTATTTGCCGGCTAACAAAATCATTTTTTCAGGAAATCCGATTAATCAAAGCGTTTTGCAAGAAAATCAGCAGATTGATTTTTTTCAACATAATTTACAAGAAAACACTTTTAAGATATTTTTGACCGGTGGCAGTCAGGGCTCGTATGTTTTGAACCAGAATTTTTTTCCGATAATTGAAGATTTATTAGCTCAAAATATCGAGATCATCTGGCAGATCGGCACTTTCAGTCTTGATGAATATTTACCGAAGATCATGAACAAAAAAGGGCTTTGGGGTTTCGATTATGAGAATCAGATCGGCAGAATATATAATTCGGTCGATATGGTTATCTGCCGCGGCGGTGCACTTTCTCTTTCCGAAATTGAAACCAAGAAACTTCCCTGTATAATTATTCCTCTCGCCACTGCTGCTCATAACCACCAATATTTCAATGCCAAAGAACTGGCAGAAAAGAAAGTAGCAGATATGATTTTGCAAAAAGAACTTGATCCGCAAAAATTGAAAGAAAAAATATTGGAAATGAAAGAACGAAAAAATGTTATTCAAAAAAATTATCCCACTTCACCACATCAGGAAGCAGCAAAAATGATCGCAAAAAAGATGCTGAGGAATTGATAGATGGATTACAAAATTTCCGCTGATCTATATTATTCGGGAAATATTGAGCTGTTGAATGAATCTTCAATTGCGGTTTTTTGTTCCAGAACTATTCCAATGAATCTTTTTCTTCCAGCCTCAGATTTGTTAAAAGAAATAAAGAAAAAAGAAATAACGCTTATCAGTGGCTGGCATTCTAATGTGGAAAAAAAGATATTAGAAAGTAGAACAAATAACTTATTGTCAAAGGTCATAATATTCTTAGCAAAAGGAATACAAAATTACAAGCTTCCAAAATATTTAATCGATGAATATAATAATGATAAAATTTTAATATTGTCTTTTTGGCAAAATGAACGAAGGATATCAAAACAAAACACAAATATTAGAAACAAAGCAATAATAGATAAAGCTAATAAAATACTATTCATAAGTATTCAAGAGAATGGAAATCTGCATAGACTGTTTGATCAAGCGGTAAATAATGGAAAGAAAGTGTTTATCTTGGATGAACCAAGTAATTACAAGTGGATCAACAAAGGTGCTTTACCACTCTCGAAATATAATCTGGAGGTAATTTCGTGAATTTGATCGAAGTTCTTAAACAACTAAAAAATCTTGAAGATCATAGAAAATTGTTCATCGAATATTTGAACTATAATTATACCTCCGGTTCTTTGATTTCAGCTTTATCGGAAAAATTACAAAAAGAAGTAACCTCTATCGAGAAGATTGCTGAAGTTAATGGTTTTCTGATTATTTATTGTAGATTACCAAAACTTCTAAAAGGAACTGAACGACCGATCTCAGAACAAATATCAAAAACATATCCCCATAACCTTATGATTTTTGCTGATGAAGTTAATCAGGAATTCCATTTCACAAACTTGAAAACAGCAGAAAAAACTAAAGTTGATGGTCGTATTCCTTATCGACCTTTTAGACGTATTATTATTGGTCATTTTGAGAATTTAAGAACAGCTTCTGAACGAATAAATCTTCTTAAAATTGAATCAGACGAAGAATCTTCTGTTATGATCAACATCAAGCATGATAAAGCTTTTGATGTAGAAGCTGTCTCACGGATTTTCTATAAAGATTATGTTCATTTCTATCGCGAATTCCGAAAAAGTATAATGAATATCAACAAGCTTACCCGACCAATTGCTGATGGACATACTCAGACAATTTTTAATCGCATTTTCTTTCTTTATTTTGTCCAGAAGAAAGGTTACTTGAAAAAAAATCCAACTTACATCTTTGATAACTTTGATAAGATAGGGAATAAAAATTTTTACAAAAACTTTCTCATCCCTCTTTTTGAAAAAATTTCTAACAATACAGATAAGGACGAATTTAAAGATATTCCCTTTTTGAATGGTGGACTTTTTGAATTTTCCGACAAAGAAAAAAAGATCAGAATCAAGAATAATGATTTTCGAATAATTCTGCAGGGACTTTTCCAAAAATATAATTTCACTGTGCGGGAAGATACCGAATATGAAAAAGAAATCGCCATCGATCCGGAAATGCTAGGTACAATATTCGAGCGACTTATACTAGGTTCAGAAAAGAAAAAATATAAAGATATTCCCGATGCACGCAGAGCTTCCGGTTCATATTATACACCCAAATTCATCGTCTCTTTCATGGTTAAACAATCTCTTCTGAATGATTTAGCACATGATAATACAATCGAAATTGAACGCAGCAACTTGAAGGAATTGGTCTTCAACTTGAAAACTGAAAAACTTTCGAATGAAGAATTAAACAAGATTAAACTACGACTTCTGGACATTCGAATTGTCGATCCGGCGGTCGGTTCCGGTGCTTATCCGGTGGGAATTCTACTCAAAATAATTGAGATTATCGACGTTATCGACAACAAAATAAATCCTGAGGTAAAAGATAAACAAAACTATCGCTACAACCTGAAAAGAGAGATTATCGAAAACTGCATTTACGGCGTGGACAAACAGGAAAAAGCGGTTCATCTTACAAACTTGCGTTTATGGCTTTCTCTCATCGTAGACCTGGAAGTAGATAACATAAAACAAATTCCACCTCTTCCCAATCTCGACTTTCATATTTATCAGGGAGATTCTCTCGTTTCCCAAATTGCCGGATACGATTTCGACCAGGAACGAAAACTGAAACCGGATACAAAAGGTTTAGAACTGCTGGAATCATTTCAAACTGCTAAAAAAGATTTTCAGAAAATTGTAAAATTAGAAGAAAAAAATAAAGCAAAACAAAAAATCAATAAATTGAAAACCGATTACCTGACCTGGTTTCTAAATAAAAAGAAAGCTGAAGAACAAAAATATCTGGAAAGCATTGCCGAGGGACAAGGCAATTTCTTTGAAGAAGATGAACAGAACCTCGATTTAAAACAAGATTCATTGGCTCGAATCAAAGCGATTGTTAAAAAGCTTGAAAATGTGCATCTGCTTTCCGAACATTTCAACTGGGGCTTGGATTTCTTTGATGAGATCGAAGCAAATGGCGGCTTCGACATCGTTATCGCCAATCCACCTTACGGCATTAAAGTGGATGTGAAAATCCGTGATGAATTCCAATTGAACAGCAAAGACAGCTATGGAATTTTTGTTTCTCTGGGGCTTAAAATCCTCAAACCCGGTGGCACACTATGCTACATTATGAGCGATACCTGGCAAACGATAAAATCTCACAAAAATCTGCGTGACCAGTTATTGAAGGAAACCGATGCTCAATTCCTCATCTCCGTTCCAGCTGATACTTTCGGCGCAACAGTGAATACCGGAGTTTACACTTTTATCAAAAGAACTTCTCCGCGGCTGCGTTTTACCGATAATGCCGAAAACCGCATTATAGCTGCCGACCTTTCTCCCTTTAAAATTAAGCAGCCAAACGGTAGCTGGAACACCGGCAACCTGGAAGCCGGCTTTGAACTGCTGGCTGAACTAAGCGATTTCGACAGCACCAGAGACGGTGAAACCATTTACAGCGAACGTGACTTTGCCGTGTTCGCTTACAAACAGAAGCTTATTCCCCGCTTCAGCAACCACAGCTTCTTCATTGCTTCGCCCAAACTCTTTGCCCTGATGGAAGATACCGGCAGAAGCGAAATGGTGGACGGTAAAACCATTTACAAAGTTGATTTCAACGGTAAAGAACTGGAACTGGTTAAACTGGGTGATATTGCTGATGTGAAAAAGGGTATTGATACAGGTAATAATTCTGAATTTCTTTTTAAAAAGTCGAAAGCCAAAGGTAATTATAAGTTGATTACTAATTATTCGGAATATTTACTTTCAGAAAATGATGTTTTAAATTTATCTAGGGATGAAAAAAAGAACGGAATAAACAAAGAGAAAAATAAGAAATATATAATCCCATATGATAAAGGTGGTGATTCTCAAATATCTGAAGGGTGGTTACCTAATTATTTTATTCCGACAGATTTTTTTATCGATTGGTCAACTGAAGCAGTTTCAAGATTAAAAAAAGCACAGCATTACACTCAAAATAAATCTACATTAAGAAATAAAAAATACTGGTTCAGTAAAGGATTAACTTTCTCTTTAACAGGAGTATATGCTCCAACAATAAGATTAAATTCTAGTTCAATGTTTGATAATAAAAGCTCATGCATTTTTTGTAAATTTGATTATAACATTCTTCTGGGTTTACTATGTTCAAAAATATCAAAATACATATTTAAAAATTTTATCATGCATACTGTTGATACTCAAGTTGGTGCTTTCAATGATTTTACTTTAGTTCATATTGCTAATTGTCAAAATATTCTCGATCTAGTATCAACTATCATTTCCAATCAAAAACAAAATCCCAGATACGATTATATGACCAACGAGCAAATCGAGATCGATAAGCTGGTTTACGAAATGTATAATTTGAACGAGGAGGATATAGCAGAAGTAGAGAACTGGTATTGGCGGCGTTATCCCAAACTGGCAGAAGCGATAGAACGAAATATGCAGGCAAAGAAGCAAAACCTTCGGAATGGTCATTGACCTTCCGAATGGTTGAATTCAAAGAGGTTATTTTGCAAAAAGAAAAAATTCTAAACCTGATCGAAAGTTACCGAAAAACAGGTAAGCAGTATTTCAGCTTTAAAAAACTGAAAGCAGACCTTTATAACCAGTATCCGGATTACAATCTGGAAACTTTGCGAAAAAACCTTACTCGCTTCAGAAAAGATGGAGTTATAAGATCTGCTGGCAGAGGCTGGTATTCTTTTCTTCAGAGTAAGTTTGTTTTGTATAAAGAGCCTGTAAGAAACATTATCAATTTAATGAAACGTGAATTTCCATTACTCGATTTCAACGTGTGGAGCACGGCTCAGCTTGCACCCTATTTTCATCATGTTCCCACTCGCTTTTTCGTTTTCATTTTTGCCGATAAAAACTACCTTCAGGCAATTTATGAAAAATTGCTGATACATAATAAAAAAGTGATATTAAATCCATCCAGATCGGAAGCGGAAAAAATATTTAATGTGGAAACTGAAACGTTTATTCTGCGTCCAGCGATAAGCCGGGAACCTGTAGAATCTCATTATTCCAGAATCGAAAAAATTCTAGTTGATCTTTTCATCGAAATGGATGTTTTACCTATAGTTGATGAATGGGAGTACAAAATTATTTTTGAAAATATTGTTGGTAGATCAATCATTGAAGTCGACGTGATCAATCATTATATGCTAAGAAGAATGCATTCAGCAGATTGTCCCATTCAGCCAATAATGGAGAGATATTGGGTAGATGGGACAAGCGGGATTAAAAGATGATAAAAGAAGTTTATTTTACAAAAGAATTCATTCAAGGTTTTAGGAAAAAATATAAAAAAGCTAATTCAGAGTATGTAGAAAAGACTATTTATGCCTTTGAACTTTTATCATTACTAACTGAGCATGGCTTTGATTTTGTCTTTAAAGGTGGTACATCTTTATTATTAGTTTTACCAGAGCCAACCAGGTTATCCATAGATATAGACATTGTAGGTAAAATTGATATTTCAAAACTGATGTCTTTATCTGAAAATTCCAGATTCATAAATATTGAAGAGGATAAGCGAGAAAATCAGAACGAATTAATAAAACACTATAAATTCTATTATTCCTCAGTATTCAATTCTGAAGCACAAAACATTTTATTGGATATAGTTTTAAAGAAACACAATTTCCCAAGTATTCAATCCAAGATAATTGAAACTCCCTTTTTTGAAACTAATAGAAAATACAATGTCATTATTCCATCCCTTGAATCTTTATTAGCAGATAAATTGGCAGCATTTGCTCCAAATACTATTGGGATACCTTTTGATGATAAAAGTAATAGCAGGAAAGTTGGAATCATAAAACAACTGTTTGATATCTCCAATCTGTTTGACATTGCCAAGGACATTCAGTTAATAAAAGCTTCTTACGAATCTTCTTACAATTTCGAGTGTGAGTTAAATAAAGAAAACTATCCCATTGAAGCCTGTTTAAAAGATTCCATCGAAACATCATATTTGATCTCACAATCAGGTTTTCGTGGTTCTTTAAAAAATAAACAATTAGATATTTTAAGATTTGGGTGCAGAAATATAATTAATTATTTGCTAAGTAGAACATTTTCGATTGATCAGGCAAAACTTCCTACTGCAAAAATAGCATTTTTAGCATCAATTATCTTAAAAAATAAAGAGATAGATTTATCAAAAATTAGAGAAGAATCTTCAAACCTTGATGAAATTAAAAAAACTACTATTGTTGGTAAATATAAGATATTGAATAAACTCAAGCCAATTTCACCCGAAGCATTTTATTACTGGCATCTTGTTTCCCAAATCGAGGAAGGTAAATTATGGTAGGTAGATCAGATATAATCGATAATAGAAAACTGTTTTTGAAAGATGTAGTCAACGACATGTTGGCAGGAAGCGAAAAGGTTAAATTTGCTGTGGGATATCTTTACCTTTCCGGTTTCTATCAAATTTCTGAGAATCTGGAGGAGTTAGATGGTGCGAAGATTCTTATCGGTTCAAACTTGAATCAGCAGTTAATGGAAGCACTGGCAGAAACTCTGCATCCGGATGAACTGGAAGAAACTCAGGCAAAATTGAAATATCAGAGAAATATCGATAAAGAGAATTTTAAAAACGAGATCAAACAGAAAATTACTCAAAATATTCAAGCACTTCCCCATTCAGTTAAAAGACAAAAAGAAATTCAGAAATTAGTAGAACTCGTTAAATCCAAGAAACTGGAAGTAAAAGTTTACACGAAATATCCGCTGCATGCCAAAGCTTATATTTTTAAATACAAACAAAATATTGCTACTGCTTCCGGCTCAGAAGGAATTGCCGTTGTGGGTTCGTCCAATCTCACCATGAGTGGTTTTTATCACAATACTGAACTTAATACTTATGTACGAGGTCAAAAAAATTACGAAGAATTAAACAAATGGTTTGATGACATTTGGAAAGAAGCTGTTCCCTTTGCTGATTCCATGCAGAAAATTATCGAAAATTCCTGGGCACTCAAGACGATCAGTCCTTATGACATTTACATATTTACACTTTATCACCTTACCAAGTTTTCATTGGAAAGAAAATCTTCCACGATCTGGAACTGGGATAATATGCCGCATCTTTTCCCTTTCCAAAAAGTTGCTGTCATGCAGGCAAATGAATGGCTGCAAAAATATAATGGTGTTTTTATCTGTGATGTGGTTGGTCTGGGTAAATCTTTCATTGGTGCAGGTTTATTGAAACATCTTAACAAGCGTGCGCTGATAATCTCACCTCCTGGTCTTATCGAAATGTGGGATCGTTTCAAAGAAAAATTCCAATTTGATGCTGTAGTAATTTCACGCGGAATGCTTTATCGTGGAATTTACGATAACAACAGCATTTTAAAGAAATTCGAAAGCAGAGATGTTGTTTTAATTGATGAGAGCCACCATTTTAGAAATAATGATACTAAAATGTATCGAGAACTACAGCCTTTCCTCATCGGCAAACAAGTAATATTGATGACAGCTACACCTCAGAATACTTCTCCCTGGAATATATATAATCAGATCAAATTGTTCCACCAATCAGAGGAAAACATCTTCCCCAATAATTTGGAAGAGCCACACCTCAGGAATTTATTCACAAAAGTGGAAAACGGTGAATATAGATTGCCGGAATTGTTGAAATATATGGTTATCCGAAGAACTAGAAAGCACATAAAGCAGTTTTATGTTAATGATGATTATCAGATAACTTTCCCCAAGAGAGAATTAAGAACAGAAACTTACAATATCAACACAACCTATCACAACCTTTATTCTCAAATTCAAAAGTTATTACAGAAATTAACATATTCACGCTATAATCTTTGGAAATATGTTATTGAAGACAAACAGGAAATTGAGCCTTATTTTCAGCTGAAGAAAGTAATTAATACTTTAAGGGTTTTTCATAAAATAAATTTGTTCAAAAGATTAGAAAGTTCGATTCATGCTTTCAGGATCAGTATTTTGAATTTGATCGATATTCATACTAAATTTATTCGTATCATCGAAGATAAACAGATTGTTCCTGCCGGTGAAAAAATCCAGGAAATAATCTATCGTAATGAATTGAAAGAAGTTTTAAAGAAAGTAGAAGAATTGGAAAATGAATATAAAACTGATGATTTTAACATTGATAAACTTGTAGAAGATTTAAAATTCGATTTGAAGATATTTAATGATGTCCACAGTTTCCTGGATAATATCCCAATTTCTGATGATGCCAAATTTGATAAACTTACTAAGATTATTGATGATTTAAAAACCAATAATAATCAAAAGAAAATACTTATCTTCAGCGAATACGCCGATACAACTAATTACCTTTCAGATCGACTTTCAAAAGATTTCGATAAAGTTGAACTGGTAAATGGTCAAAGTACTCAAATCGATGCCAAAATTGGTGCTTTTGCACCCATAGCCAATGAATATAACGGAGATAAAATTGTAGATATTTTAGTAGCTACAGATGTGTTAAGTGAAGGTTTCAACCTTCAAGATTGTTCCGCTGTTATCAATTATGATCTGCACTGGAATCCTGTAAGATTGATCCAACGAGCTGGTCGAGTAGATAGAATTGGCAGTGAAGCAGATACGATTTTTATAAGAAATTTTCTTCCAGTCACTCAAGTTGAATCTGAAATTAAACTGAAAGAAAAATTAGATCAGAGAATAAAAGAAATCCATAAATATATCGGTGAAGATGAAAAGATATTAACTGAAAATGAAAGATTAAATGAATCTGCTTTATATACAATTTACGATAAACGTGATATCGATGAATTGGAAGCTTCCGAAGAAACTGATTTTACAATCGATGAAGCTGAGCAGATAATAAAAGAACTTGCAAAGTTTAAACCAGAGTATATGGATTATATTAAACGGTTACAGATTGGTTTGCATTCATCAAAAAATGCAAAAAAAAATGATGGAAGCTATGGTTTTTTCAGATCAGGTGAATTTTATAAACTATTTATTAAGAAAGGTGATTATGTTCAAACAGATTTTTCAGATGTTATCACAGAAATCAGATGTAAGCATAATAAAAAAGAAACTAAAATAAGTTCTAATCAAAAGGAAGATTTCTATAAAGATATTAATAAATTGAATCAAATTTTTAAAGATAGCATCAAAAGTGAAAACCAGAAAACTAAAATCGATCCTGTCATTAGAAAGGCTAAGCTTAGAATAAAGGATCTGATGAAAGTAAATATTAAAAATAGAGAATTCATCGAAAATGCTGAAATGATTAATAAGGTTTTGGATGTTAATTTTCCTCATCATCTAATTCAATATGTAAGAAAAATTAATTTGGAGAATAATAATGATGTCTTTTTTTCTGAATTAGTTTATCTTTATAATTCAGAGCAACTGGCAGAAATTATATCAGAATCACAAAACAAATCTGAACCGATAGAATTTGTTTGTGGTGAAATTTTAAAAAAGGACAGATAAATGTTAGGTAGAACAAAAAAGATCCATTTTGTCGGCATCGGCGGTATCGGAATGAGCGGGATCGCAGAGCTGCTCTTGAATCAAGGTTTCGTGATCAGCGGCTCTGATCTGAAGCTTTCTCCGATCACAAAACACTTGCAGAAAAAAGGCGTAAAAATCGTGGAAGGACACAATTCCAAGCTGATCAATGATGTCGATGTCATCGTCAAATCTTCTGCTGTGCAAAATGATAATCCAGAAATTGCTGCTGCTCTTGTTCAAAAGATCCCTGTCATTCGCCGTGCTGAAATGCTCTCTGAAATTATGCGAATGAGTTATGGAATTGGCATCGCAGGCACGCATGGAAAAACTTCGACAACTTCGATGGTCGGCAGCATTCTTTCTGCAGCAAATCTCGATCCGACAGTTATTGTTGGTGGCATAGTAAAAAATTATGGCTCTAATAATTTACTTGGTTCTGGCGAATATATCGTGGTCGAAGCTGATGAATTTGACCGCTCCTTTCTGACGCTCAGTCCGATCATTGCTGGCATCACGAATATCGAAGCAGATCATCTTGATTGCTACAAAGATCTGGCTGGCGTGAAATCTGCTTTCGTCGAATATGCGAACAAAGTTCCTTTCTTTGGTAGCGTCATCGCTTGTCTGGACGATCCAGGCATCCAGTCTATCATTCCTGATATCCAGAAAGATATTTTCACTTACGGCTTTTCCAAACAGGCAAAACTGCGTGCTGGTGATATTGAAATGAAAGATTTCAAATCGCGATATACAGCAATTTTTGAAAACAGAAAATTGGGGAAAATAAATTTGAACGTGATGGGTGAACATAATATTTTGAATTCACTTCTGGCACTGGGAATCGGTTTGGAACTGGAAATTCCCTTTGCCCACATTGAAAAAGGACTGGCAAATTTTAATGGCGTTTTCCGCAGATTTGAATGGAAAGGAAGCGTGAACGATATTTTATTCTATGATGATTATGCTCATCATCCGACCGAGATCGAAGCAACTTTGAAGGGCGTCAAAGAAAATACTGATCGTCGAATAGTCGTTGTTTTCCAGCCGCATCTTTATTCCCGCACCAGAGATTTTTATCAGGAGTTTGGACGTTCTTTTTTTCAATCTGACGTCTTGCTGATCTCACCGATCTATCCAGCTCGAGAGCAACCAATTCCTGGCATTAGCGGCAAAATGATCGCTGCTGCGGCTATTCAATCAGGTCACAAAAATGTTTGTTATATTGAAAACAATAATGATATTATCCAAAAAATCGATGATGTGATCAAACCAGGTGACATTGTACTCACAATGGGAGCTGGTTCCATCTATAAATATGCTGAAAAATACTTGAAAAAAAATATTGAAAGAGGTTGAATTATGGAAATGAAAAACCAATTATTAAGAACAATCACTTCAAAATGCTCTTTGTCGCGATATTCACATATCAAGATCGGACAAAAAACGAATTATTTATTTACTCCTCGTAAAATATCAGAATTAAGAGCAGTCATTTTGGAAGCACGAGATGAACACCGCAAATTAGTGCCGATCGGTGGAGCTTCCAACATTTTATTCGGAAACACAAGAAATCGTTTTATGGTAGCAGATCGCAAGCTTCCAAAAAAAATTGAGTTGAATGGTAATGAAGTATGGGTCACGGCAAATTATCCTTTGCAAAAATTTATGGAAAAAATGCAGAATTCGACTCTGGGTGGCTTGGAATTTCTGACAGGAATCCCAGCTCAAATCGGTGGTGCGGTCAAAATGAATGCTGGCGCTTTCGGTAAAGAGATCTCACAATATATCGATCTGGTGGAAATGATCAATGAAAATGGTCAGATCGTCACTTATAGCAAAGATGATCTCAAATTTGATTATCGCCGCACGTCGATCAGAGATTATATCACCCGCGTAAAATTTATTTTGGACCCAAAACCAATAGACGAGATCGATGGAGAAATCAAGAAGATCATGGCTATTCGCAAATCCCGCCATCCCTATGATTATCCCAGTTTGGGAAGCACTTTTCGCAATCCGCCAAACACAACTGCTGCTCATCTCATCGAAGAATGCGGATTGAAAGGAACTGCTTCTGGTGATGCTCAGATCAGCGAAAAACATGCAAACTTTATCATCAATAAGGGAAAAGCAAAATTTAAAAATGTAATGGAATTGATCGATCTTATTCAAGAAGAAGTTTATAAAAAATTTAATCAACTGCTAAAATTGGAAATCAGGATCGTGAATTGATGAAACACGTTAGAAATGGTTCCAGTCGCTATTTCTTTTACCTATTATTTGGATTGCTGATCATCTTCGGCATCTACAGCGGGATCAAAGCGATCATTACAAAATGGGATCTTTTCACTGTGAAAGAAATCGAAATCGTCGGCAACGAAAATCTGGAAACAGAATTTCTGCGAAATCTTTCTCAAGATTGTTTGAACAAAAATCTTTATGCTTTAACCAAAGCGGAGATATTCCAGAAATATGAAAATATCCCTCGCATGAAAAAAATCAAAATTTCACGAATTCTGCCTGATAAATTAAAGATCAAGATCGAAGAAAAAGTAGCTAAATTCTATATCCGAAGCAAAGAGGGAGAAATTTGTCCAATCTCAAAAGAAAGAGAAATTCTGGATAATAATTTTTCCTATGCTGAAGACCTTCCGATCATAACAACTGATATCAGCGCAAAATATCTCAAGATCGGAGCAAAAATTGATAATCCTTTCGTGAAAAAGATCTTTGAATTGGAAAAGATCATCCGCACCCACGATGAAATTTTTGCCGATCAAATTTCTGAATATGTTATCAAGAATAACACGTTGAACCTGATCAATGCAAATAACGGGCATCGCATCATTTTTGGGGAAGATGAAGAAATTTGTTATCAGCTGCAAAAATATCGCAAAATTGAAGATAATCGACCCTATCATACAGGACAGATCATCGATCTCAGATTTTCTGACAAGCTTGTGATCAAAACGGAGGATCAATGAAAAGTGGATTCACAATTACAGCGATAGACATCGGAACGACAAAGATCTGCGTTCTGATCGCACAGATTAATGAAGACAATTCCTTGGAAGTGAAAGGAATCGGCACAAGTCCATCCAAAGGTTTGAAAAATGGTATCGTGATCGACATTATGAAAGCTGCAGATTCGATAAAATCAGCAATAGGTGAAGCAGAGGCACAATCAAATCTGAAAGCGAAGAACATTTATGTCGGAATCGCTGGTGAGCATATCAAGAGCCAGAATACCTTAGGTAGAATATCATTAACCTCTGGTTCTCAATCTTGCGAGATCACTCAGGAACATATCGATGATGCGATCACAAATTCCAAAAACAACGTTAAACTGCAGCAGGGAAACGAAAGACTGGAAATTATTCATGCGATCCCGCAATATTATCAGATCGATGATCAGAAAGGTATTATGAATCCTCTGAATATGAGCGGATTCAATCTTTCTGTGTATGTCCATATCGTGATGGCAGATGGAAACTCTCTGCGTAATATTGCAAAATGTGTAGAACTAGCCGGATATAAAACACAAGAGATCTTTTTAGAACCGATAGCTTCTTCCAAATCAGTTTTGAACGAAGTGGAAAGAGATCTGGGCTCGATTATTATTGATATCGGTGGTGGAACAACAGATATCGCTGTTTTCTTTAAAGATAGTATTCGGTTCAGCGCTGTTATCCCTTTAGGTGGAACCAATATCACTCAAGATATTGCGATCGGAATGCACACTTCTCCAAAAGATGCAGAAGATATAAAGATCAATCAAGGTTCTTCTCTGGCAAAACTGGTGCCCAAAGATGAAATGGTGGATATTGACGGAATCGCTGGCAGAATTGGTAAAAAGCGGAAACTGCGCTACATTTCTGAAATAATCGAAGCACGGATGCGTGAGATCTTTGAAAATTCCTACAAACTTTTAAGCGAAAAATATGACCTTTCGTGTATCACGGCTGGCTTAACTTTAACTGGAGGAGCATCATTGCTATCAGGCACAGAGAAACTGGCAGAAGAGATTTTCAATATGTCCACGAAAATCGGTTATCCTTTTTTAGAAAGATTGTCAGGAGCAACAGAACAATTGGATAATCCAAAATATTCTACTGTTGTCGGGATATTATTGCAATCTTATGATGCATTACAAGAAAAAGATGATAAGATATTAAAATATAAATATTCTGACCCGATCATGAACTTTTTCAAAAAGATAGCAGATTTTTTTAAGGATTTTTCATAATCTCTTAAGGAGGAAATAAATATGTTAGAACTCGATCTTAACCAGGATGAATTCCAATTTGGCACTAATATAAAATTGATTGGAGTAGGTGGAGCTGGTGGCAATGCCATCGATGCAATGATTACAAACAATCTGAAAGGTATCGAATTCATAGCAGCAAATACCAATATCGCCGATCTGAAAAAATCCCAGGCAAAAGTGAAATTGCAATTGGGGAAAGAAACTGCGAAAGGTCTGGGTGCTGGCTCTGATCCTGAAAAAGGTAGAAAAGCAGCAGAAGAATCTCGTGAATTGATCAGAAATCACATCAAAGGAGCAGACTTGCTATTTATTGCAGCCGGTTTGGGAGGCGGCACAGGAACAGGCGCGGCTCCAGTCATCGCAGCTCTGGCAAAAGAAATGGAAATTCTCACGATCGGGATCGCCAATACTCCTTTCAAAAGCGAAGGAACAAAAAGAATGGCAAATGCCAACCAAGGATTGAAAAAATTGAAAAATCTTGTCGATACGATTTTAGTGGTTTCCAATGACAAATTGAATGAAATGTCAGAAGAAATAACATTTCTCAATGCCTTCAATCAAGCAAATAATATTCTCTATGAAGCAGCAAAAGCGATCACCGATATCATTCACCACAGCGGATATATCAATGTCGATTTCGCAGATGTGCAAACAGTTTTGAAAAATAAAGGCACTGCTCTGATGGGAGTCGGTTTGGGTGAAGGCGATAATCGGGCACTCGATGCTCTTGACAGAGCGATAAACAATCCTTTGCTGGCAGATATCAATATTGAAAATGCCAAAGGCGTTTTAGTGAATATCACTGCCGATGAAGATTTCAAAATGAGTGAATTCAATCAGATCACCACGCATATCATCTCCAAAACAGGAGAAGGAAACAATGAAGACGAGCATCGCATTTATGGAGTCGTGATGGATAAAGAGATGCAGGGTAAGATCCGGGTAACGCTCATTGCTGCTGGTTTGGGCTCGAAGCAGGAAAAATATCAGGAAAAAAAAGAAATTGAACAAAACCAAAAGACTACAGAAGATGAAGAAGATTCCCAGGAACTTCGTGATACTATTCGTCGCATTAAAAAATCAGAGCCATACCAAATCCAAAATGGTAAAAGACAACATAAAATAAATTCAGATAGTCAAATTGAAATACCGGCATTTATGCGGAAATTATCTAATTGATAATTATGAAAATCGAAAAATTTGATATTAATGATCACAAAAAATTGATCTCGCTCTGGGAAAAGGCAAATTTACCACATAAGCCACAGGGCAGAGATTCCTATCAGAATATGAAAAAGCAGATCACTTCTCAACAAAATTTCTATCTTGTGATGAAAAAAAAGGGAGAACTGATAGCAAGCATTTTTGTAACCCACAATCAAAGAAAAGGTTGGATAAATCGTCTGGCTGTGCATCCCGAATACCGCGGAAAAAATATTGCCAAAAAAATGATCCAGGCAGCAGAGAATTTATTGCACGAAGCTGGTATCGAGATCGTCGCAGCACTTATCGAAGATTGGAACAAAGCCTCGATGCAACTATTTAAAAAAATGAATTATTTTCAACACAAAGATATTATTTATTTCACAAAAAGAAAAAGTGACAAAATTTGATGGCGCAGATAAAATTTTCCTTAGCAGAGCTTTTTGATTTTTTGGAATCTTTGGAAAAATTACCCTCGAAAATATCCATTATCCAAATTGATAAAAATATTATAAAATTTTCTTTTCACAAAAAAATTAAACTGAAAACTACTTTGGAATTCATCGCCTATGAACAGGGTAATCTAATTTTTCAATTAAGATCAGGTTGGTTTATTGATAATTTTTTTAAAATGCTTTCTTTTATTTCCAATAAATATATTGATCTCGATTATCCCAAACTGACATTTTTCCTGCAAAATTTCGTTTCCGATAATTTACAAATGGTCGAAATTGAAGATGTTATTTTTGAAAATGGTGAATTTCATATCCAAACAAAAATCCAAAAAAAGGAGAAATAATGAAGCGAACAATTATGATTAGTGCAATTTATGTTATCTTGTTTACCTTCCTGATCAGTAAAGGAAAAGGTTATAGCGATTATATTACGACTGATTCTGGTTTGAAATATAAGATTACCGAAAAAGGCGATGGTGAACAAGCCAAAGTGGGACAAAGAGTGCAAGTTCACTATACAGGAAAATTGGAAGATGGCACAAAATTTGATAGCTCCTACGATCGTAATGAACCATTGACATTTCCTTTGGGAGAAGGTCGTGTGATCAAAGGCTGGGATGAGGGAATTGCCTTATTACACGTCGGAGATAAAGCGACCCTGATCATCCCACCAGAATTGGGTTATGGAAGCAGGAAGATCGGAAGCATTCCAGCTAATTCTACTCTGATATTTGATCTGGAATTGATCGCTATTTTACCCGAGATCAAGATCGAAGAATTTGATATTAGCGGAAAAACAGAGATTGAAACCGATTCCGGTCTGAAATTTATTCTGGTCAAAGAAGGATCGGGGAAAAAGCCAGCGGCTGGAAACACAGTCACAGTTGATTATACTGGATATTTGAAAGATGGTTCGATCTTTGATTCATCGCTAAAGAGAGATCAACCTTTTTCGTTTATTCTGGGAATGGGCAAAGTGATCAAAGGCTGGGACGAAGGCGTGGCAATGATGAAAGAAGGTGATAAAGCCAGATTGATCATACCCTATGATCTTGCTTATGGCGAAAAAGGATTTCCCGGCACGATTCCGCCCAAAGCTGAATTGACTTTTGATATCGAATTATTGAAAGTGGAATAAAAATTGTCTTGAAAGAAAATCTCCACTTTTGTATCAGAAATTTTGCCTTTGCTGTTTATCTTTGTTTTTTGTCAATGATCGCAAATCCTTCGTGTCCATCGATCTTTACTTCGACTGGATCAGTTAATTCGGTATGAACAAAATATTTCTTTTTCTCTTTGATCGGTTGTGCTGACAGCCATTTCCAATCAATATAACTTTGTTCGGAATTGTGAGCAACAGTGAAATAGCCCACATCCATTGCTACCAAATTATGAAAGAAATGACTTCCCTGTGAAGCATCTACGACAAAATCTTCTAAACTGGCTTCGACGATAACTTTTGCTCGATTTATCTGCGACCATTTGACGGGAATTCCCAAAAATCTATCGCTTGATCCCCATCTGCCTGGACCGATCAAAATATAATTACGATCATTTTTTTCCAGCTTTCGATTTAGTTCTTCCAATTCTGAGACCATTTGTAATGTCTGCGTATTATCAAATTTTTCAGGATCAATATAGATGACATCTTTAATATCCTGATAAATTCCATTTCCCATTCCTTTGTTAGTGATCAACATCATCTCTTCCCGCTTGATCTTCGTTTGATCAATCTCGATCCTTTCCTTGTTCAAAGATAAAGGTCGAATTTGTAACAAATAGAAAATCGCTTTTGAATCTTGATTTTTCAGATCAACAGCAAATTCAATTTCAACTGGAATTCCCAGGGCGATCTGCCCCATTTCCAAGATCAAATTCAGAATTTCAGGTAAAGGAAAATGATTGTAGTGAATGACATTACGGAAGGTGAAAACGCGAGGACCACGAATAAATTTCCCATCAAGAAATTCCAGATTTTTATAATCCCAAACAGAAGTGATCGCTTTGAAAACATCTTCTTTGTGGGAGCTCCGCACTTTGATGCGTTTCACAAAAACATCATCTGCTGTGATGCGTGGTGAGGTCTCAATAGATTTATCAATACCATAAAAAAATTCTTGATTATTTTCCACGATCTTTGTCGGTTCCATCAGATCGATGCGTGGATGTTTTGGACAAAAACGAAATGCTCTTTCGCCATCAACGACAGATTTTCCCAGACCTGCAGCCAGAGAAACGATTCCCTCATTGTGTTTCATATGACTGATCGGATAAAAATTGTAGGATTGAGCAGCACCGGAAAAATTGGGATAGAAAAATTTTTCTTTATGTTCAGAACCCGCCACTTCTTGGATGATGACCGCCATTTTTTCTTCATTGATCTTGAAATTTATGCTTTCGATATATCTGCGCGCTTGAGTTCGAAAAGGAGAAGACAAAACCACTTTTATCGCCTCGCACAATCTGTGCAATCGTGTTTCTGGTTCGGGATGATTATTTGGCAACATCAGCGTGTCATATATTCCTGCAAAAGGTTGAGATTGAGAATCTTCCAGGAGACCAGAAGAACGAACAGCGAGAGGTTGATCAAAATTTTGCAAAAGAATTTTCAAGCGCTGTCGCAATTGCGCAGTCAATCTTCCTTGCAGAAAAATATCATTGATCTCATCATCATTTTTTTTCACCAGCTCATCGATATCCAAATGATTATTTTCCAGAAAATCATCAAACTCATTTGTGCCGATGATAGCTGTTTTGGGAATTCTAATTTTTACTTCACCAAATTTATTTTCCAATTCGAGTGATACCAACAAAGCATTCAAAAAAGCCAAACCTCTTCCTTTTCCGCCCATTGAACCTTCTGCCAATTGCACGATTTTGTCATCTTCAGTAAAAATCGCTTCGTCAAATTGGATCACTCGTCCTCTATTTTGCTTTTTGCGAACTTCATGAATTGTTTTCAAAACGAAATCACGGATCTCTTCTGTAGAATGAAAATCTTCGATAGACAATTTTCGCATTTCTTTTGCCATTTGCACTTCACTGTGTGCCAGGAGCCAAGCCGAGAAATGGTTTTTACGAGCGTGATAGAGGATCGAATCGATCGCAATTTTTTCCAATTCCTTTTCAAACTCAAAAATAGAACGCGCTCTGGCTATCTCATTCTGCTTATCATCTCGAAACACAAAATCACCAAAACCCAGATTATTCGTGATGAAATCTCGCAATTCGTGCATCAAGGTGGGAGAATATTTATAAAGGAATTTTGCATCCAGTTCACGTGCAAATTTTTTCATATTTTCATCGGCAGATTGAATGAGCAAAGGAAGTTCTGATTGGCTATCACGGAATTTATGCAAGAGTTTGATACCACCTTTCGGATCGTAATTTCCTTTGATCTTCAGATTTGCATTGGAGATCACGCAGAGAATATTATCTTTATATTTCTGGAAAATTTCGACAGCATTTTCAAAATCGTGTGCCATCAAAACTTTTGGGCGAGCGCGCATTCTTAATCTTTTATTGACCGTATATTTTTCGGATTGGATAAGCTCTTGTGTCAGATTCAATCCAGCAGAATAGATCAAAGGCAAAATGGAAGAATAGTAATCGATCGCACTTTCAATAAAGAGCACGATGCGAATATCTCCAATTTCTGTATCTGCTTCGACGTTCATTTTATCTTCTTCCGATTTGATCATTGCGAAATATAATTTTGTATCCCCATGCCACAAGAAGACTTCGTCAAAGTATGACATTTTTTCGGGATATTGGCTCAATATCTCCACGTAAGATTGCTTGTTTAAAAGCAATAACACGGGTAATTCTGGATAAATTTCTTTGATCTCTCTACATAAATAATGCGGTGAGGAAGAACCCACTCTCATCATAATGATGACTGCATCGAAATCTTTTTCGCGAATGGTCTTTTTGATATCATCTGTGAAAGAAACTGTGGTAATCTGCGGTATATCCAGAATATTCATCTGCTTATATTCGCCATAAAGCTGCTCCGAAAGAATGCCGTCCTGTTCCAGAATATAGGCATCAAAAATGCTGGAAATAAGCAATACGTTGCGAATCTTATGTCGCATCAAATTATGGAAAATATCTTCGCCGTATTTGAAATTATCATAATATTTATTTAATTCTTCTAATCTCATAGTCACCTTTATTTATAAATGAATGAAATTCCTTTTCTACCATCCATTTTCACGACGGTTGGCTTATCAGTCTGGATGTGAATGAAATGATCTGTCTTTTCTTCAATTGGTTGTTTTTTCAGCCAGCTCCAATCGATAAAATCAGTCGATTCTGTGTGATTGACCGTGAAATATCCTGTATTCATCGAGACCAAATTATGGAAGAAGTGAGTGCCCTGCGAAGATTCCACCACAAAATCTTTCAAACTGGTTTCCACGATTATCTTCGCCTTATTGATCTCGTTCCATTGCACTGGAATTCCCAAAAATCGATCGCGAGAGCCCCATCTTCCTGGTCCGATCAAAATATATTTCCGATTCAATTCCCGCATTTTTTTATTTAACTGAGCGATTTCTTGGCGCATTTTTCTCGTTTTAGTGGAATCAAATGTATCTGGATCAATAAAGATCACATCGTTGATATCGCTGATCACTCCATTTCCCATTCCTTTCTCTGTATAAAGAAAAAGTTCTTCCTTATCAAGGTTTTCACTGTCGATGTAAATCTCTTCTGTATTGATGGTCAAGGGTCGTATCTGGAGAACGTAAAAAGTGGGAAAGATATTTTTACTTTCATCTTTCGTGAGGTTAACAGCGAATTCGACTTCAACGGGAACGCCCATCGCTTTGCTGCCGATCTCTAAGATCTCCTCTGTGATCTTTGCCAGCGGGAAATAATCGTGTTTGATAATATCTGCAAATGTAATGATGCGTGGTCCTTTTGCTTCCAGACTATCGACCAGCCGATCATTTTCGAAATCCCAAACAGAAGCGATATTTTGCAGAGTTCCATGCTTCTCCATTATTTTGATGCGTAATCTGGTGAGGTGATCATCTTCATTTTCCAATAGATCAAAATTTTGTTTTTTTAGATTTATCGCATAAAACTTTTTCTGTGAATCACCCATCAATTCTTCTTGTGAAATCAATTCCATCTTTGGATATTTCGGTGAAAAGCGATAAGCACGATTTCCTTCCACCACAGATTTTCCCAGACCAGCCGCCAGCGTGACAATGCCATCGCTATTTTTTAGATAGGAAGTAGGATAAAAATTGTAGGATTGTCCCACGCCGGAAATATGAGGATAAAAATAGTCATCATAATTATCGCCGACGCATTCCTGAATGATGACCGCCATTTTTTCTTCTTCCAATTTATAATTGATGCTTTCAATATAGTTACGGGCATCGATCATAAAAACTGAGGAAAAAACGTATTTGATAGCATTGATCAGATGTTGCAACCTGATCTCAACATCAGGATTATTATTCGGTAGCATCACTGTTTCATAAATTCCTGCAAAAGGTTGGGATTGTGAATCCTCTAACAAACCAGAAGAACGCACTGCCAAAGGATAATCGATTTTTTTGATCAGAATTTTTAGTTTGGAAATCAGTTCATCAGAAAGCTTGCCTTTGATAAAATATTCTTTGATCTCTTTATCAGTTTTTCCAGTAAGCCAGGTTCCCAGATTGTTTGTCCGATAAAAAAAATCATATTCGCTGGTACCGATTATCATCGTTTGTGGGATTTTGATATTCACGTTTTTGAATTTTTTTTCATAATCCATTGAAACCAGCAACGCATTTAAAAAGGCAATGCCACGTCCTTTCCCACCCAAAGAACCTTCTGTGATCTGGACAATACCTTCTTCCACGTTAAAAGCGTTGGGATGAAATTTTAATATTTTTCCTCGATTTCTGAGGTGTCGTACTTTTTTGAAGAGTGAGATTAACGTAGTTCGAAGATCATCGATATTATCAAAATCTTCAGCTTTGATCTTCTTCAATTGTCGTGCATAAAGAAATTCACTGCGGGCTGTCAGCCAGGCAGAAAAATGATCTCTTTTACTGTGATAGAGCAAAGATTCATCGGAAATGGATTCCAGTTTTGATTCAAAATCATTCAAGCTTGTTGCCCGGGCGATTTCACTTCCTTCAGCATTTCGAAAAACAAAATCACCAAAGCCCAGATTATCCAGAACGAATTTCTGCAGGTCATGTAATAAAGTTTTTGAATTTTTGTGAAGGAAATAAACACCCAAAGCTTTTGCATCTTTTTCATTTTCCAATTCCGATGATTGCAACAAAATCGGACAATCAACGTAATGCATCTGCATATGCTTGATCAACTTTATTCCTGCTTTGGGATGAACTTTACCACGGTATTTATAGCGAATATCAGAAATTATCCCGATGACATATTCTTGATATTTTTCATAAAGTTCGATCGCTTCTTCAAACGTGTGACATAGAAGAACTTTTGGTCTGCCCCGCATCCGCTGGCGCTTGTTGATATCGTTCAATTCTTGACTGATCAATCCTTGCGTCTGCTTCAAGATCTCTGAATATAATAGTGGATGGAACATCGAATAATAATGGATTGAATCTTCTACTAACAAAACAACGCGTACCAGACCGACTTTTGTGTCATTATCGACGTTCCATTTATCTTCCACGTATTTTATCATTGATAGGAAAATCTTGCTGTCACCATTCCAGGAAAAAACGTTATCGATATCTTTCATTTCTTCGCTGTCTTTATCGATCATACCAACATCATTTGAAACATTCAATAATAATAGAACTGGCAATTCAGGATTGATCTTTTTCACTTCTTTGCTCAATTTGAAAGGACTGATCTCGCCGATGCGCATCATTGTTATCACCAGATCAAATTTTTTCTTGCGCAGCAGTTCCAAAGCTTGAATTCCTGTGGGAACGCTTGTGATACGCGGAGCTGTGCTCAAATTCAGCTGCATATATTCTCCATAGATCTGCTCTGAAAGCCTGCCATCCTGTTCAAATATGAAAGCATCATAAAAAGTCGAGATCAAGAGAATTTCCCGAACCCGTTTCTTCATCAATTCGTGGAAATTATCTTCTCCAAATTTAAATTTCTTATAATAATAATTCAGATCTCTAACGTCCATCGTCATCCTCTTCTTTTTTTTTCTTGATTGACTAATTTTTTTGTGGGTTTTATTGTCAAGAAATGCCAGCTCACTTTCCGAAGCTTCCCTCAAAACTTTTCTTGCAATTCAAATTCGGAAAATTGTTTTAAAACCTAACTCCAAAATTTTTCTTGCAATTCAGATTTGGAAAGTTTACTTCAAGTCCAAACCTTACAAATCCTGATCAAGAAAAAAAATGTGAGAAGGCTTCGTAAGGTTGATTTACGGCTTCATGACAAATCTCTGATTTCGCAAGTTTATTTCAGCAAACGATAATTCTTGACACAATAAAGCATATCTGCAAAAAAAATGATTATGAAAAAAAAGAAAAAAATTATCGTTTTATCTGGCGGTCATTCTGAGGAAGCAGAAGTTTCGAAAATCACTGCTTCTGAGATCGCAATTGCTTTGGATAAGTATAAATTTGATGTGCAAATTGTCGATCCGGCTGAACTTGCTTCTTATTCAGAGTTTATCAAAGAAATCCAGAAATTTGATCCTTATATTGTGATCAACGGATTGCACGGAGCAGAAGGCGAAGACGGCAGATTGCAAGCGCTTTTGGAATTACATCATGTCCCTTTTACGGGCTCAAACTCCAGATCAAGTGCGATCGCAATGGACAAATATCTTTCTGGTATCATTGCCTCGCATTTTCACATATCCGTGCCAAAACACCTTCTTTTACAAAGTGATAATGTCAAAAAGCTACCAAAACAATTTGATTTTCCTCTCGTTGTGAAACCAAATGATTCTGGCTCATCTGTTGGAATTTCAATCGTCAAAAATATGGATGAATTGAACTCATCTATCCAATCTGCCACAAAATGGAACAAAAAAATCCTCATCGAAGAATTCATCGCCGGTAGAGAATTGACCGTCACAATTCTGGGAAATGAAGCGCTACCAGTCGTCGAGATCAAACCAAAAAACGGCTGGTATGATTATTCAAATAAATATACGAAGGGAAATACGATCTATGAAGTGCCAGCAAAATTAACTTCCAGACAAACAGAACAGCTTCAAACTCAGGCATTGCTCATTTTCAAAGAACTTGGCTGTTCGATTTATGGTAGAGTAGATTTTCGTTTTAATGGCGAAAACTTTTATTTTTTGGAAGTAAATACGCTGCCTGGAATGACGCCTTTGAGCCTGACGCCGATGGCAGCAAAAAAAAGAGGTTTAAATTTCGCAAACTTGATCGAAAAGATCATTGAACTTTCTAAAGAAAATTTTACAAAGGAGTTATGATGAAAAAGTTAATTATTTTTTCTTTTATGATGCTCGTTTTTTATGGAAATATTTTTGCAGATTTCTCGATGGATATGAGCCCTGAAAGCGCTACCTACAATTCTCTGGCACCAGCAAATTTTGATCCCGATCATCCTGAATTGCAACCGATTCTCTTTAATCTGACAATTAACAGCGATGTAGATTTTAAGCTTATCTGCACGCTTTCCTATGATGATTATCCTGATGCTGAAATTAAATTAGAACCCAAAAATGAACCACCGTTTAATATCACTGTAAATAATCAGGATGTGGTCGTTAGCAATTCAGGACAATCTGAATATTTCGATATCGATGCTGATGTCTCTGGATTTAAAAATTCACTCGAAGATGACACAATGGAAACAGGTAAGATCCCTGATGGTAATTATGTTTTCATGATCGAAGCAAAAGACCCGGATGGCAATATTATCGAGACGAAAGAATTCACATTAATGATCATCTCGCCGATCACGATCTCGCTGGTTACACCCGGAAATCCTCTGGGTTCTCCGATGCTTTCTATTTACTCACAATATCCAAATTTTGTCTGGTTTTCAAATTTAACTGACTACACTTTGAGAATCTATGAATTAACAGAGATCATTACCAGTTTCGAAGAGATCACAACGCAATATGAACCTTTTTTCGTTAAAGAAGATATTGCTGAAACCAGTTTTGCTTATCCGCCTTCTGCTCCCAGTTTCAATCTGGGAAATTATTATGCCTGGTATATTTCTGCTGAAGCGACAGCTCCTTCTGGCACGACGACCGAACAAAGCATTATGCATATTTTCAGATTTGAAGAAACAGAAGGATTGGATATGGCAGAACAGAAAATGATCAATTTTCTCAGTCAGCTTGGTTATCAGGAATTGCAACAGGTTATTGGATATTTACGAGGTGGTTACAAAATTTCTAATTTGAGTTGGAAAGGCGAACAAATTTCTCCAGAAGAACTCAATCAGATCCTTGATCAATTTTTGAATAATGAAATCAATTATCAGAACCTTGATATCGAATAGGAGAATATTATGAAAAAAATTATATTTGTTGGGATGATCATTTTCACAGTAACTTTGCTTTTTACTTTAGATCCCGTTGCGATCGCTTTGAAGGTGAAAGGAGAAGTAGAATTGACGCGCGAAGAAAAATTGCAAATGACAAAATCTGGCGATGAGCTTTATAATGAAGACACTTTGGAGAGCAAGCAAGAATCCTTTGCCGCAATAAAATTCGTGGATGGAAATTCCTTGTTGAAACTCTTTCCAAATAGTGTTTTGAAGATCAACGTGCAGGAAGATAAGGAAAAATTGAACAATAAACATCATCTCAAGATCGGTGATATTTGGACAAAAGTGGAAGCAGGAACTGGCGAAATGCAAATAACCACTCCCACCTCGATAATTTCTGTGATCGGCACAGAATTTATCTTATCGGTAGCTGAAAATGGTGAAACAGATATCTTTACTTTCTCGGGAGAAGTTTCTGTCAAAAATATTTCTGATGGACAAGAAGTGTATATCACAGCTGGACAGAAAGCACATTCCACAGGTTCCGATGCGATCATAGTGACTCCAATCCAAAAAGGGGATCTGAATGAAGAGCAACAAGAAATGATGCAAAGCAGCATGGAAAAAGCATTGGAATTTGAAATTGAGAATGATCAAGGAGATAACAAAAAAGTTAAGATCAAATTTGAATAACATAGAAAAATGAAAAAAAATATTTTTTTGATATTCTTGCTCGCTGCAAGTGCATTTCTTTATGCTGAAGTTCAAATCGAGCATTTGCCACCACTTTCTATTGAAGCTGATGAAGAAATCGAACTGAATCTGGAAGTGAAAAAAGATCTCGATAAAATTGAAACGATTATCCTATATTTCCATGAACTTGGAAAACGTGTTTATTCTCAGATAGAAATGAGCCATTCTTCTGAAAATGATCCTATTTTTACTGCAAATCTGGGAAAGATGGATAGCCGAGATCAAACTTTGGAATATTATTTTAGCATCCGATTGAAAGACGGCTCAGAAAAATATCTGCCAGCTTCCAATCCAACAATGAATCCCTACTCTGTTCCGCTGATCGCTTCTCAAAAAATTTCATCCAGACTGATACTTCTTTCTCCTGATAAAGATTTCAGCGGCTTTTCCAAAGATTTTGTGATCGCGATCTCCACTTATGCACTTTCTCAAGAAATAACTAATTTCAAGCTTTTCTTTGATGGAAAAGACGTCACTGCAAACACAATGAAATATTCGAATATGATCGTTCATCTCGTGAAAAACGCTCTGCCTGGAAAACACCGATTTTATCTCGAAGCAACGCTGAATGACGGTTCAAAGATCCGTTCTCCGATCTGGGAAAATGAAGTGAAGATCGATCTGGTCGAATTACCTTTCAAGCTTATGGGAAAAGGAGTTTTCAATTCCAGTATTCGCACGAAAGATGATCAAAAAAAAGCAAATTTTCTGCTCACTCTCAGAGGAAGCAAAAAATGGTTTTCCTTCGATAGCAATATCTATCTTTCTTCTTTGGAATCTCATTCAGAACAAGCGGTTAATCGCTATTTTCTGCGGCTGCAAGTTCCCTATCTGACGATGAGATTGGGAGATCATTCGCCGAATTTTGGTTCATTTCTTTTGAATGGAAAAAATATTCGCGGCTGGCATTCAACTTTTGATACAGGAAAAATGCGGATTTTTTATTCGCAAGGAACATTGAAGCGTTCAATCGAAAAAAAAGATCTTGGCCAAAGTATTTTTGAAAGAAATACTTGGGCTCTTCGTTTCGAAGCTGGAAACAAAAATAAATTCAGTTATGGCCTTTCTTTTGTGAAAAATAAAGATGAAATGAGTTCAATAGAGGATTCTTCATGGATCGTGGGTGATTCAGTAGCCGTGCAGCCCCAAGATAATATCGTCTTTGGATTGGACATGGCTCTCTCACTCTTCCGTCAACGTGTGATCATGGGAGCTGAAGCGGCAATGAGCTATCTTAACAAAAATATTTATGAGGGCAGGATGAGTCTGGATAGCATCAACGCCGAATATGGTACAAATATTGACCTACCGATCGACATAACAAAATATTCCGATATTTTCGTCATCAATAAATATATCGAACCTTTTTATCCCGGTTCATCAAATCTGGCATATAAATTCTATCTGCGCTCTTTCTTCTATAATAATTATCTGAATATCTCACACTATTCCATCGGATCAAGTTTCAATTCTCTTTCCACAAGTTCAATTCAACGCGATCATCAAATGTTCTCTATTTCGGATAATGTGCAATTGCTGGAAAATCGACTTTCAGCAAACGCTGCTTTGAATATTTCCTCTGATAACGTTAATGACACCAAAACGCAAAAGACATCTACTCTCCAATATATGATCCACGCGTTATATCGTTTTCAGGAAAATGTATTTTTCAGGATTGGTTTCTGTAAAAATACAACTGATAATGAGGCTGATTCTCTCGATATTACAAACGACAATTTTCAGCTCGGTGGAAGTTATTTGTGGGAAAATATTACTCTCGCTCCCACGAAATTTAATGTCAGCTACAATAATTTCTATAACGCAAATCCAAATGATGCTCTCACTTCAAAAAGAAACAACATCGTTCTCTCTGCTCTCAGTGAATTCAAAGAACTTCCGATGAAAACTACTCTCTCCATATCTTTTTCTGTGAATGATGAAAATATTGGAAATAGCAGTCTGATCAAAAAAAATTATACTTCTTTTTATCTGAAAGATGAATTTGAATTTTTGGATGAATCCTTGCTTCCTTTTATAGATTATCGTTTCACTTCTTTTCACGGAGATATTGATAGTCAAAATACTCAATATTTTAATTTGGGTGCACAATATAAATTTTCTTCCCAATTAAGTTTATCCACAAATATTGGCTACCAAAGTTATCGAAATTTAGCTGACGATTCAGAAGATTATCACGATCTTTCCTGGAAGTTTCGTTTTACTCAAAAATTCTGATAATGAAAAAGATCATTAAATTTCTCATCGTTCCATTGCTCATATTTCTCTTTTTACGAATAGTATTTCTGACAGGATTCTGGGAAAATCTGGAACAAAAAGCACGTGATGTTCTCTTCCTTTTGCGTGGTGATCGAGAAATTTCTGACGACATCATCATTATCGAGATCGGAGATGAGACCTTCAACACGCTAGCAAAAAGGTGGCCTCTGCCCCGAAGTTATCACGCCAAATTGATCGAAAACCTACAAAAAGCTGGAGTGAAACAAATTATCTTTGATATCGAATTCACAGAGTATTCTGAACCAAAAGAAGATCTTGTTCTGCGTAATACTCTCAAAAAATATGATAATGTCATTCTTGCTGGAAAAATGGTGGAAGATAAACATAATAATGCTGTCATCAAACAATTTCTTCCACCCATAAAAAGTTTACGTAATGATAAAATAAAGTGGGGATTGGTAAATATATCTACAGATAGCGATGGTTTCGTGCGCAGATATGAGCTCTTTCAAAAAAAGAAAAGCGAGATCCACCTTTCCTTGGGAGCGATGGCTCTGGAAAAACATTATGAACAGCTTCATAAAAATGAATTCGGTAAACCACTCCAGATCAAAAAGGTGGAAGATCATCCTCGCAAATTTATGATCTGTGATAACTGCATCCCAAAAGTTGATTGGAATGAAACTTTGATAAATTATTATGGGCCCGCTGGCACTTTTCAAATGATAGATTATTCTGATATCATTGACGATTCTACTTTTGTTACAGCTTTTGAAAAAGAGCTCGAAGCAGATATTGATCAGTATTATAAATTCAAAGAAAAACTAAAAAATAAGACCGTTTTTATCGGCATAACAGCTCTGGAATTTCATGATGCTCATCACACTCCGTTTTTCACCCTATCCAATAAATTGACTTCCGGCGTCGAGATCCATGCCACTTTTCTGGAAATGGCAAAAAGACAGGATTATCTTTACGAATTCAATTATTTTTATTTCATAATGATCTTTTTAGGATTATCTTTCCTTCTCTTTGCGCTTGCAGTGAATATCAAACCTACATATTGTTTCTTCCTGAATATTTTCTTGATTTTGAGTTATCTCATTCTATGCTTCTATTCATTCAAGGAAAATTCGCTTATCTTGCCACTTCTGGAAATTCCAGTATTGATTATTCTGATCTATTTCGTCGGACTGATCTTCCAATATATAAAAACAACTCAAGAAAGAAAATTCATCAAAAACGCTTTCCGTCATTTCATCGCACCAGAATTGGTCAATGAGCTACTTTCTGATCCTTCCAAATTAGAATATGGCGGTGAACAAAAAGAGATTTCCATTCTCTTCGCAGATATCGTCTCCTTCACGCCCTACACTGAGAGTCACACACCCAAACAGACCGTTGATATCCTCCGCGAATATCTCACGGAAATGGTGACGGTCATCACAAAAAACAAGGGAACGGTTGATAAATTCGTTGGTGATAAGATCGTTGCACTTTTTGGAGCTCCTTTGGAGATGGAAGATCACGCTTATTATTCCTGCAAAGCAGCTCTTGAGATGCGAGAAAAGATCGCAGAATTGCAGGATAAATGGCAGCAGGAAAACAAAGACCCCTTTGACATGGGAATTGGTATCAATAGTGGAGATGTGACGGTCGGTAATCTTGGTTCAGACCAAATTTTCGATTATACTGCGATCGGGGATAATATGAATGCAGGATCTAGATTGGAAACCTTGACCAGAGAATTTGCCACTCAGAATAATATTATTATCAGTGAAGCAACAAAAAAATTTGCTAAAGATAAAATTATTTGCAATTTTATTGCAGAGACCAGAATTAAGGGAAAAAATCAGAGCATCAACATCTATGAATTGATCGGGATCAAAAAGCAAATTGCGCCAGAACCTGCATCAGCAATAGATTAAGATAAAATTGCATTGCGATTGAAAAGCATTTTAAATTATCAATTCCAACCAGATTTTCTTCTCAATTTCTTGGAAATTTTACAAAATAATTAGTGAAAATGCACGTTTAGAGATTTTTTTATTGACATAATTTCGAAGGTTAAAACTTTCTATATCGTGTTGTTCTAAAGAATTTATAAGGAGGACTTAAATGAACAGACAAGATTTGATTGACAAAATTGCTGAAGAAGCGGACGTAACAAAAAAAGCAGCTAATCTCGCATTAAAAGCTGTTATCGATGGTATTACTTTATCTTTGGAAAATGGTGACAAAGTTTCTCTCGTTGGTTTCGGAACTTTTAAAGTAACGCATCGCAAAGCAAGAACAGGTGTGAATCCACAAACAAAAGCAAAAATTAATATCCCAGCAAGAAATGTTCCCGTTTTCAAAGCAGGTAAAAAACTGAAAGAAGCCGTTAAGTAATAGTGTTGAACCTTTAAAAAGCAAGAGTTGCAAAACTCTTGCTTTTATTTTATGAAAACTTATATAGAGGAATAAAATGAAATTTTCGATTGAAAAAAGCGATCTTTTGCAAAATATTCAGCATCTACATAATATTGTTCCGAGCAAAAATACGATGCCGATATTGACCAATTATCTGATCGAAGCTAATGAAAAGACAAATATTCTCAAGTTTTCTACCACCGACCTTCAAATTTCTGTCATCGCAGAATTTGCAGCGAATATCATAGAAGGTGGTAAAATTGCAGTCTCTGCTCGTAATCTGAACGAGATCATTCTTTCGCTTCCCAATTCTCTGGTGAATTTTATCCTGGAAGAAAATACTCTGGAGATCATCTGCCAGCATTCCAAATTCAATCTGCTCTGTGCAGAAACATCACAATTCCCGCTCATACCAGAAGTTGATGTTTCAAATGCTATTGAATTGGATGCAAAAATGTTTAAAAAAATGGTCGATAACACTCATTTTGCCGTCTCAACTGAATCAAATCGTCCTATCTTCACTGGCATCTATTGGAAAATGGAATCTGATTGTCAGCTCATGGTCGCAACTGATGGCAAGAAGATAGCAGAATTCAAACTGCAAAAACAAGTGGACATTCCAGAATCAATAGAGCAGATCATTCCGACAAAAGGATTACTTTTCATTGATAAAGTGATCTCGGATGATATTCCCAAGATCGGAGTTCTTATTGAAGCAAGTCGGGTGATGTTCGCTTATGGAAATTACACGATTTTCACACATATCATCGAAGGTGATTTTCCAAACTATCATAAAGCGATTCCCAATGAAAACACGAATATCCTCAAAATCAAAACAAGTATCTTCAAAGAAGTTATCAAACGCACATCGCTTCTTGCTTCCGAAGAAACATTCAAGATAAAATTGAATTTGGACAAAGAGAAATTTATTGTCTATGCAATGAAAAGAGATGAAGGTGAAGCAAAAGAAGAGATTGAAGATTTTGATTATAATGGAGAGCCCATCGAGATCGCTTTCAATTTCCGCTATTTGCTTGCGATTCTAAATGTGATTGAAACTGAACTTATCGAGATCAGAATGGGAAAAAGAACGGAGCCAGCATTATTCTTCAATGTTAATGGTCACGAAGATTATACCGCCAGATTTTTATTGATGCCACTGCGGTTAGTTTAATTGGATATTCTTAATCTCAAATTAATAAATTTTCGTAATTTTGAAAAATTAGAACTCGAGTTTCCAGACACTGGCTCTTTGCTTTTTGGTGATAACGGAACAGGCAAGACAAATTTGTTGGAAGCTATTGCATTCTTTGCTTTTGGGAAATCGATCAGAGGAAATCAAGATGTTGACCTGATCAATTTCTCGAAAGCTTTTTTTCATCTGGAAGGAAATTTCCGTCAAAACAATATTGAGTATTTCCTTGATACGAATGTGGAGAAAAATAAAAAACTCATCAAATTAAATCATAAAAAGATCGCTCGAATCAGTGAGCTTTTCCAATATGTCAAAATCATCTATTTCTCGCCTGAAGATATCAATATCGTTGCTGCTTCTCCAGCTTATCGACGAAATTTTTTGGACATCGCACTCTCCCAATATTCTTTTCAATATTTAGATGTTCTACGTCGTTATTTTCATCTGGTGAAGCAAAGAAATGCCCTGCTTAAAAAAAAATTCAGCAGGTCAGAAAAAAGGTCTTGGGATGTGCAATTCATCATTTTGAGTGAAAAAATAATTAAATCTCGACTAAATTATTTGGAAAAGATCAAACCCCTATTATCAGATTACTTTACTTTAATCAGCTTGGAAAAGGAAACTATTGATCTGGAATATATTTTCTCTTTTCCTTACGAAGGATCACTTAAAGAAAGCCTACATAAAGCGATCGCAACTCAGGAGAAAAACGAGATCGAACAGCAAAGAACTCTGATCGGACCACATCTGGCAGATATAAAATTCTATTTGAACTCTCATCCCGTCCGCAAATTTGCCTCACAAGGTCAGATGCGCTCGTTGGCAATAGCTCTGAGACTCGTCCAATCGCAAATGATTTTTTTACAAGAACAGGATCAACCCATTCTCATGTTTGATGATGTGCTGGCAGATCTTGATCAAAAAAGAGCTGAACGTATTTTAAAACTGCTTTCTTCCGACCATCAGATATTTATTGCCACACCCAATAAAAAATTGTATGAAGACTACAATCTAAGAGAGATCGATGTAGCTTCATTAAATTAAAAAAACATGAAATTGAACAAAAATATTTTCGGCTGGATAATGTATGACTTTGCCAATTCATCTTTTACGACAATTATTGTCACAGTAGTTTACAGCGTTTACTTCAAAGAAATTGTCGTGGGAAAAGGAGAACTGGGAACAGCGCTTTGGGGAAGAGCAATGAGTATCTCCATGCTGATGGTCGCAGTCTCTGCCCCGATCTTCGGTGCAGTTGCTGATTTTTCCCGCGCAAAAAAAAAATTTCTCTTTTATAATTGTTATCTCACTGTGATCTTTACTGGTCTGCTCTATTTTGTGAAAGCGGGAAATGTCTTTCGCGGAATGTTGTTTTTCATCATCGCAAATTTTGGTTTTAATAGCGCTAATGTCTTTTATAATGCGCTTCTTCCTGATGTTGCTCCACAAAATGATATGGGAAAGGTTTCAGGTTGGGGTTGGTCGCTTGGTTATATTGGCGGCTTGCTTTCACTTATCATTATTCTACCCTTGGTCCACAATCAATGGACGCGGTTCGTCTTTCCAACGGTAGCAGCATTTTTCGGTATCTTTGCCCTCCCCACTTTTTTACTTCTGCGAGAGATCAAGAAGCCATCACAACGCACAAATTATTTTAAAACAGCATTTTTTCGGATTAGAGAAAGTTTTCACAATATTCGCAATTTCCGTGAACTGCTCAAATTTATGATCAGCTATTTGATCTACAATGATGGAATCGTTGTCGTGATCAGCTTTGCAGCGATCTATGGTGCAACTCGTTTCGCTATGACTCAAAAAGAATTGATCACCTATTTCATTATCGCAAATATCAGCTCGATAGTTGGTGCTTTCATCTTTGGCTACATTTTGGACAGGATCGGTGCAAAAAAAACAATCACTCTCTCTTTATTCATCTGGAGCTTGGTGGTTCTCGGGGCTTTTTTCAGCACTTCCAAAAATCAATTTTATCTGGTGGGAATAATTGCCGGAATTGCTATCGGCTCAAGTCAATCCAGTAGCCGAACTATGTTAGCTCTGCTCACGCCAAGGCAAAAATCTGCTGAGTTCTTCGGTTTCTATGCAGTAACTGGGAGATTAGCTTCCGTTGTGGGACCTTTACTTTATGGAGAAATTGCGCGCATCACAGGGCAACAAAAATGGGCGATCCTTGCAGTTTTATTCTTTTTTGTTACCGGTGCGATCTTGATCCAGTTCGTCAATGAAACAAAAGGAAGACAAGTTGCAAATAGCTGGCAAGAAGTCTGATTTTTGTGTTTACAAAATTCGTGGGATAATAGAATTGACAAAAGAAAATCCATAAAAAAAAATATTGAAATATGTAACTTAAATTCGGTGAAAAAATAAATTTTGGAGGAAAAAATGACACGGACGATGCTGTTGTCCAAACTGCACAGAGCACATGTCACCATGCGAGATCTGAACTACGTGGGCAGCATTACGATAGATAAGAAATTATTAAAAGCATCCGGGATGAAAGTCTGGGAAAAGGTAGAAGTCTATAACATCAGCAACGGCAATCGCTTTGCCACTTATATTCTAGAAGGTGAATATGGGAGCGGTATGATCGGAGTGAATGGTGCTGCAGCACGTTTAGTTAGTTTGGATGATAAACTTATCATCGTAAATTATGGACAAATGACCGAAGCAGAAATATCACAACACAAACCGAAGATCGTCATCATCGAAGATGATTTGAATATGAGATTTATAGAAAAATAATGGAACTTTGCAAGACGATCAGTGAGATCAGGCAATGGTTGCAAGACTGGGATAATATAGGTTTTGTCCCAACTATGGGATATTTACATGCTGGACATCTCAGCCTGGTGAAAACAGCGAGAAAAGAGACCGAACACGTTGTGGTCAGCATCTACGTCAATCCTTCCCAATTTGCACCGAACGAAGATCTTGCTTCTTATCCACGTGATCTGACCCGAGATTTAAAACTGCTGCAAGAATTGAATGTGGACGCTATTTTTTTCCCTGATGACAGAGAAATGTATCCTCGCGGGTTCAAAACCTGGATCAAAGTGGATAAGATCACGCAAATTCTTTGTGGAAAATCTCGTCCCACCCACTTCCAAGGCGTCACAACAATCGTTTCAAAATTGTTGAATATCATCGAGCCAGAAAAAATGTTCATGGGAGAAAAAGATTTTCAACAATTAGTTGTGCTAAAGCAAATGGCACAAGATCTGAATTTTAAGACCGAGATAGTCGGATGCCCGATCATTCGTGAAAAAGATGGTCTGGCTATGAGCTCTCGCAATAAATTTCTTTCTTCTCAAAATAGGAAAAATGCGCTCTGTCTCTATCATTCCCTGCAAAAAGCTCAGGAAATGTTTGATGAAGGCATCAGAGATTCCCATAAAATTATTCGCACAATGACTAAAATCATTGAAAGATCAAACTGTAAAATTGATTATATTGAAGCTGTAAATCCATTCACGCTGGAACATCAAGATCATCTACAAAAAGGTGATCGTGTTTTACTTGCTGTCTTTATCGACGGCACAAGATTGATTGATAATCGGGAGATCAGATAGTGGAAAAAGTGGAGATTTTGATCATCGGAGCAGGAGTCGTCGGTCTTTCTATCGCAAAAAAATTGAGCGAAAAATTCGATGACGTGGTTGTAGTGGAAAGGGAAGAATCCTTTGGCCGACACACGAGCAGCCGCAATAGCGAAGTTATCCATTCCGGAATTTATTATCCGCAAAATACTCTGAAGGCAAAACTTTGCGTGCGTGGTGCAGATCTGCTCTACGATTTTGCCCGAGAAAATAATGTCAAACACGAACAATGCGGGAAATTTATCGTGGCGACTTCAACAGAAGAAATTCCAGAATTAGAAAAATTACAACAAAATGGCGAGCTTAATGGCGTGAAAAATATGCGCATTGTCGAAAAGGAAGAAATCCGTGAAATGGAACCGCAGATCCATGCTATCAAAGCTTTAGAAGTGAAAAAAACTGGTATCATAGATACTCATGGACTGATGAGAATGCTAGCCGAAAAGGCAGAAGAAAATGATGCTTTTATCGTTTATAAAATGGAAGTTACCAAGATCGAAAAGAAAGATGATTCCTACATTGTGCAGTTTTCCAACGGAGAAATATTTCAAGCTCAAGCTGTTATAAACAGTACTGGTCTCTTTTCTGATGAGATAGCAAAAATGGTCGGCATTGACATCCAAAAAGCAAATCTGAAATTGCACTGGTGCAAAGGTGAATATTACAAAGATAATCACATCAGCGGCGTGAAACGGTTGATCTATCCGCTTCCTGATCCGAAGGGAATTTCTCTGGGAATTCATCTGACGATCAATCTCAATGGCGAAGTGAGATTTGGTCCCAATGCCTATTATATTGACGAACTGGATTATAAAATGGATGAAACTAATAAAAAAGATTTCCTGCAAGCTATCCAGCGTTACATCACGATCGAAAAAGATCATCTTCATCTCGATGACTGCGGAATTCGCCCAAAATTACAAGGCCCGAACGATGATTTTCGCGATTTTTATATCAAAGAAGAAAGTACAAAAGGCTTTCCCAATTTCATCAATCTGATCGGAATTGAATCACCAGGATTGACCTGCTGCCTTGCGATCGCTGAAAAAGTTGCGCTGCTCCTGAAAAGATGATCATGGAAAATTGTTTAGAAATAAACAATAAGCGACTTTTTTCAGAAAAGTACGATTTTCAATCATTGATAAAAATTTCTTTACAAAGAGCCCGTGCAAAAATTTATAAACTTGTTTGAAAAAAGAGGATTTATATGAAAAAAATAATTTTTATAATTTCGTTCTTGAGCATTGTCCTTTTATGGGCAGAGAGGATCGATCTTAATTCTGCCGATCTTGCTGAGCTGAAGAAATTACCACTTTCAGAAAAACAGATAGAAGATATTTATGATTATCGTTTCCACATCAAATTCTTCGAGAGCATCTATGATTTGAGAAATATCAAATCGATCAATCAACGCACGCTCAATAGACTGAAACCACTCGTTATGGTTTCTCACTACGAAGAACAAGACGAAGCAGCAGCTCGTCGTGATGAGGTGTATTATCAATTGGAGCGATTGGGAACAAATGAAGGTTTACAGGAAGGAATGAGTGATGTCTGGGAAGATTTCCTGATGTCACCTCGCAACGTTAATAAACTCTCTTTTTCTGAATTGATCAGCTTCCCAAACGTTTCTGCTATCGATGCCACAGCTATTTTAAAAAGAAGAGCAAACGGAGATACGATCGCAAATTATCGTGACCTGCGCTTCACACCGGGAATTTCCTATTATGGAGCAAAGAATCTTGGTAATTTTATCCATTATCAACAACCACCAATTTCCAACAAAATATTTTTCGATTATCAGCTCAAATATGAAGACAGTCCCTACGATGACGATCAGAAAGAAATGTATCAGGAAAGTATGTTACGAGGTTACGAAGGAGATCCACCAGCAGAAAAAGATCAAACTTATTGGGGAATATTGGATATGGATTTCCATAGAGCTTCCGTGATGCATAAAATCCGGATGCGCTATATGAACGAATGGAAAGCTGGAATAATGTTCAATTCCCACAAATCCAATGAAAATATCAGCAATATTGAAACAGAAAAACTTTTTGATAATAGTAAATTTTATCTTGGCTATCAAAGAGAATTTGAATTTGATGGAAGAAATTATATCAAAGCTTTTGTAGGAAATTATCGCGCCACTTTCGGCGAAGGTCTGGTTATGGAAAACAGCGATTATTTCAGTCCCCGCAAAACTGGATTCGGCTTTGATAAAAGAATTTTAGGCATCATCGAAGATGCTTCTCGCACCGAAGAATATGCTCTCAAAGGTTTTGCCCTTGATTGGAAACGCCACAATATGAACGCAGCATTCTTCTTTTCCAAAGATAAAAAAGATGCAGTCGTCTATGACAGCAATAATAATGGTGAAATTGATGAAGATGACGCCGTTTTATCCTACATTACATTAACAAACCGTTTTTCTAATGACGAATTGATGGATGCGGAAAATTATTTCAATGACTATCCTGGCAATAATAATCAAATTTTGATCGCCCCGCGGATCGATGCTTTGGATGAACAGATCCTCGGCGGACATTTAGAATATTCTCCGTTCATTGGAACACATCTCGGAATGACCGGCTACGAAGCAATTTATGATAGAGATTTCATCGTTCCTGAAGAAGACGAGCTGAAATACCTTCTGATACCAGACATTGAAACCGCTGATGAAAAATGGAAGATCACAGATAATGAGGTAAATGCGCTCTATTCGACAAAACAAGATACACTTTACGACCGCAATTATCGTCGTGTCTTTGGCTTTGATTGGCGAACTGTGATCAATAATACAACTTTTCAAGGTGAATATGCCGAAATGGAAGTTGATGGAAAATTTCAAAAAATTGGAGATGACCCTTCTGCTTTGTTGATCAGCAGCTACACTCAATTTGAAAATCTCTATCTCCTTTCAATGTATCGCGATTATGACCTTGATTTCGATAATCCCTATCAACGCAGTTTTTCAGAAAGCGAAAGATATGATGATACCGTTTTTGAAAAAATGGTTTATGGCTTGAATAATACTCTCTTGAATGATCTCTATCTGAATTCTGCTCAACCGTCTGCTGAACGTGGTTTCTATTTTGAAACGAGATATCAGTTTCATCGAATGCTAACATTGACACAAGCATATTTAGATATTTGGGAACGAAAATCTGACGCACGTCGAGGAATTCGTTTTCAAGGAAAAATAGAATTCAAACCACTTCATCAATTACGTTTTAGATTGCGTCATAAACAGCAGATAAAACGTTATGATGACGATCTTGATCGTGGTAAATCGCAAGCTGACGAATCGGAATTAAAGATCATTACCTACCTTTCAAATTTTGATCGCATCCAGCTGGGATACGTTTATACTCGAGTCTGGCAGCCACCTTATCTCAGCATTCTTTCCGATCCAGCTCAAGTAAATGGACCTGATATGGCGCAAGCAAGCACGCTCACAGACGGTGATATGATCTATGTGGATTACACACACAATTTCAATGAGAATCTGAAAGTGATCGGTGCGTTTTCCTTCTGGAATGCCTACGGAGCTTCATTTTGGGATTATGAAGATGTGGAACTTGATTTTGACCAAAGTGATAAAGGATACAAAACTTGGTTCAATATTCACAGCCGCATTTCCAACAATCTTTTCTTGTCTTTAAAATATAAATATAAACAATTCAAAACTCGGGAAATAGAATTCCGCGAATACAATGAAACAGTAACAGCTTATTTTAGAAATGTGCAAAAATCTGAAAACAGCATCAGATTGCAATTAGATTGGAAATTTTAATTTTTTGGAGGATAAATGAAATATATAATTATCACGATAATGCTGATATTAACTGTAACCTTAAATTCGTACTCAATTCTGGAAAAGATCGAGGGAAATTTTGTTGGAAATCTTGATGCACGCTCGGTTGCAATGGGATCTGCTTCAACTGCTGAAGCGGCAAATCTGCTCGCGGTCAGACAAAATCCAGCAAATCTAAGCTTGTTGAAAGGAATATTTGGAACACAACTGACAGGAAATTTTATTTTTATTTCTGAAAATCGCACATTGCCAATGTATAATTCCTTTGATGCTTACGCTGATGATGCGACCTACGCCAACAATACTAATCTTTTTGATAATTTTGCCGGTGGTGTTTTTGGAAATCTACGCCTCATGGAAAATAAATTTTCACTCGCATTTCTCTATCATACTTTCATCGATTTCACTTCCAACTATGATGAAGAAGTCAGAAATAATGCAAATTCTGATTACGATAATTATCCGCCTATTCTAGCAAAAAATCTCATCGAAGGAAGCGGAAGTATTGATGCGCTTAGTTTCCTTGCTGCCTATCAATACGATGAAATTTTCAGTTTGGGTTTCAAGCTTTCCAAATTGCAGGGAAATTCTGATTGGGAAAGAAAAGTTGTTTGGAGCGATCATTCGCTTGATATCATTCCCGATCTGCAAGATCAGGAAAATGAATTGGAACGAGATTTCGACGGCTTTCTCTTCCAAACTGGAATGAATATAACCATCTCACCCAGATTGAATTTAGGTTTTTCCTTTTCTCCAAAAACAGAATTAGACGTTACAGGAAAGATCGATACGTTGGATGTTGCTGAAGCAACTTATCTTGCAACAGAATATTATCCGATCTATAATGATTCGACAAATGCGCTTGAAGGTTATGATATCGTCGATTCACTTACTTACGCAGATTATACGATTCCGATGAAAATCCGCAGTGGAATAAATTATGCACCCCGCAATATCATGCGAACCAATTTCGCCCTCGATCTGGAATACGTCTCCTGGTCTGATATGAACCCACTTTTTGACGATGTTTATAACTTTTATCTTGGTGTGGAACACAAGCTGGAAAACTCCATTCCTCTACGCTTTGGTTTCAGCCATCAAACAAAATTTGCGATTCGTTCAGATGATAATAAGAATTATGCAAATAAGATATTTATGCCCACATTCAGCGCAGGAACAGGATTTTCTTTCTTAGAAAATTTTGTGTGTGACATCTCTCTGGAATATACAAATCGTAAATATGAAGCGCTTGATCTTTTTCCAGACAGCTACTATGATTATGATGATCTCTGGGAAAACCCACAGTATCTGAATTTTTCAGATCGGGGCTGGGAAAATCCTGATATGGTGAAAGAATCATTGTTAAAACTCAAAACTTCAATAAGTTATAGATGGTAGGAAAACTATGTATCAAAAAATTTTACTGCTAATTATACTCGTAATCTTTGCAACCTCACTTTATGCTGAGGATCTGCTTCTGGACGTACTGTTTACAAATGATATTCATGGTGGCATAGATCGTTATGAAGCAACTTTCATGAATCCAGATTTTCCTCCAATGCTGGGTGGCGGTGGCAGTGCTGCTAGCTATATCAAATTTGTGCGAGAAAAAACGAACAAAAAAACTCGCGACAATTTCCTACTCGATGCTGGTGATTTTTTTCAAGGTCATCCAGTCGGTACAAATAGCAAAGGAAAAGCAGTCATCAAATATTTTAATATGGTAGATTACGACCTTTCTGTTGTAGGAAATCACGAATATGACATTTCCGAAGAAGAATTGATCGAAACTTACAAACTGGCCGAATTCCCAATTCTTTCCTGTAATATCGTGAATATTGAAACTGGCGAATTGGTCGATTATGTTCAACCTTACATCATAAAAGAAAAAATGGGTGTGAAATTCGGAATTATTGGCGTTACAACGACTGATACAAAAAGTATGAGCTTCCCCGAAAATGTTAAAAACGTTGATTTTTTACCAGCAAAACCTGCTTTGGAAAAATATGTAAAAAAAATCAAAGATCAGGTGGATATCATCATTGTTGTCGGTCATATGGGAATTCCCTACGACCCACAACCAGCTTATGACAGACGTTATAAATCCGAAAATAAGCAAAAAGAAGAACGGCGCTGGGGATATGACGCGCAAGAACTCGCTCATGAAGTAGAAGACATCGATCTTTTTATTGCCGGACACATTCATAAAGGTTTTGCAGATCCCTGGGAAGATCCAATCACTCACACTCTCGTCGTCCAAGGTTATGCGATGGGAAGCAATATTGGTCACATTATTTTAAAAATTGATAAGGAAACAAAAACAATTTCTGGCTATGAAAAACCAGCGATCCGCGAAGGGGTTCTGGTTACTTTGTTTGAAGATGAGCTCATCCCACAACCAGAAATTGCTGACACGATCTTGGCAATGCAGAAAATCGCAGAAGAAGGTTTGGACGAAATTATTGGCGAAGCAGCAATTCATATTTCTCGAAGTGGTTCTGGACCACAAAATTTGATAGGTAATCTGATCTGTGAAGCAATGCTGGAATACACTGAAGCAGATTTCTCTTTTCTGAACCTGGGTGGAGTGCGAGACGATCTGGCGAAAGGACCGATCACACGCCGCGACGTTTTCGAAGTGATGCCTTTTGATAATGAAATCGTGATGTTCGAAGTGTATGGAAAGTTCCTCAAAGATATTATCGAAATGCGCGTTTCTGGATCAAGACACGGCTTGCGAGTAGCTGGCGTCAAGGTTTTGGTTAATCGTGAACGCAAAGATTACAACCGGATTTCCAGATTAACTATCGGTGGCGAGCCATGGCAAGCTGATAAGATTTATAAGATCACTACAACAGATTTTCTCTTGCAAGGAAATGCTGGTCTGGTGATGCTAACAAAAATCCCAGAAGAAAAGATCACCAGATATGGCACTGACCTGCGCGAGGTTATCGTTAAATATATCAAAACGCATTCACCGGTCAAAGCCAGGATCGACGACCGCTGGCGAAGAGACGATAACAGTCCGATCAGTCAGGAATTACAACGAGAATTGCAAAAGACAAAATTTTAGTTTCATGAATCATTAAATTTTTTTGAGATGAAAATAAAGAAAAAAAAAGACTTTCAAGAAAATTATTTGAGCTACCATAAATTAAGATCAACAAAAATTTACCAAAATTTATGTTCAGATAAAATATTTTGATAAAGTTGTAAATTTTGTTTGACTGATAATAGGCTCTCATTAAATTCATTTAATACTAAAATTGCAACTTTTGAAGAAAATAATAAACACATTTTAAAAAGTTCAGTTAAAACTAAATTAATTTCAACTAAAATTGAAGGAGTAAATTTTGAATGAAATCGGAAGATTAGATGCAGAGGATAAGAAAAATCTGAATAAGAGTTTGGCAGAAATTGAAGAAATGCTGAAGAAGAAACATACTAGAAAAGCAGAAAAGAAAATTTTGGAAATCACGAAAACGCCAAACTATTTCATCAGAGAATATTTTGGAACGAAAATGGCGAAAACTTCCTATCCTGAACTTATGGAAAAAATCGCCACCAAAATGCTGGAACATAAGTTTTACGGCGTTCGAGCGACAGCACTATTTTTCTTTTACAAAATGGATGAGAAACATTTGGAAAAAATTTTCGCCATTCTGGAAAAAACCTATGATAGCGTGCCCTGGGAAGTTGAAACGATTATCAACGAAATGTGGAAACATCATCCAGATCGAATGAAAGAGAAAATGTTGGTCTGGATCGAAGATGAAGATGAAAAGAAACGCGCTCTTGCTTTCCACGGAATGGATAATATCGCTCGTCTGGACACAAATTACATTATGGAATTCATTTCAAAAGCAATCGACGATAAATCGGTCGAAGTCCAAAAAAAGATTACACATATTTTGACGCAAGTCGTCAGAGTGAATCCAATCCTCGTCTTTCCCTACGTTCATGAATGGCTGTTGGATGCAAATGATCAGAGGATCAAAACGATCTGGGTTTCTATGAAAAAATTGTCAAACATCGTCGTGCAACGAAGTAAAAGAGATCAATCTCATGAATTGGTAATGCTAACTGAACAAACTATCGAAGATTGGAAAAGAGATCCAAACAATAAAGTAGCGGAGATGGGAAACAAATTGCATAACATCATTAAACGAAGATGATGTTTTCAAAATGAAAAAGAATTTCTTTCTCAAGATATTTGTTTTAATAATTGCATTCATCCTCTGGCTGCAGCAGGTTATGCTCAAAGATCATAAACATCAAATGGATATTCCGCTGAAATTCGTAGATCTTCCTTCCGACCTGATAATCAGTGATGAGCTTCCAGAAGTCGAAATATCTTTGCTTGCTACTGGTTTTGAATTTTTACGATTGAATCTTTCAAATATTTTTTTGGAAGTAGATGCTTCCCAATTTGAATTTGGAAATAATTATTTTCAGATATCCAAAAAACAGATCAAATACCCCAAAAATATTCATCTGGAATTTGATATTTTGGAAACAAATTCCAATCTTTCTGTTTTTATCGATAAAACGATCAAACGCTATAAATCTATCAAAATTCAATTTGAATCCAAAGAAGATCGTGAATTCTTCCTGAAAAATAAAATCATCAATGATAAGAAAACCGTTGAAATCGAAGGTCCCTCCAGAAAAATGCAACAGATTGATCAAATTTATACAGAAAAAATTAACAAAGATATGGTCAACGACGGAAAATTGAATGTCCGTCTGATTGCTCCTGATCCACAAATAAATTTAAGTTCTGACAAAATTTCGTATGAGATCATGCAGAAACGCCTTGTCACAAAAAATATCTCTTTGATCCCAATTAAATTTCCTGAAGAAAAAAATATCACGATCATCCCACCCAAAATTTCTCTGATGATCAAAGGACCAGAAGATATCGTGCAAAAGTTGAATAGAAATTCTATCGAAGCAAATCTGGATCTGACAAACATACGCAATGATTTCACTACAGTAAATTTTCAATTACCATCAGGACTCGAATTGATCGAATACACACCTAAAAGAATCAAAGTTATTCAGAATCAATGAAAAAAGAACTTTTGATACTTGCGCTCGAAACTTCCTGCGATGACACTTCCGCTGCCGTGATAAATACCGATTACAAAGTATTTTCCAATATCATATCTTCGCAAACTCAACACGCTGATTTCGGCGGAGTCGTTCCTGAACTTGCTTCACGCATGCATTTGAAAAATATTATGTTCGTCACTCAACAAGCTCTGGACAAAGCAAAAGTCTCGTTATCTGAAATTGATGCAGTTGCAGTTTCGATCAATCCTGGTCTCATCGGAGCTTTGCTGGTGGGAGTTTCTTTTGCAAAAAGCCTTGCTTACGCACTCGAAAAACCATTGATCGCAGTTAATCACATGATCGGACATATTTATGCAACAAAGATTGAAAACCCAAATCTGAAACCACCTTATCTTGTTCTGGTCGTTTCTGGTGGACACACTGAATTGGTTGATTTTCGTAGAATTAATGATTTTCAGATCGTTGGGAAAACACTCGATGATGCAGCTGGAGAAGCATTTGATAAATCTGCAAAATTGCTTGGTTTAGGCTATCCTGGCGGTCCGATCATTGAAAAATTTGCTCAGAATGGTGATCCAAATTTCCATACATTTCCGCGTGCTTTGAATAAAAAAGGAGATTATAATTTTAGTTTTAGCGGTTTTAAAACTGCCGTGCGCACATATTTGGAGAAGCAGAATAATTCGTTCATTCAGAAACATTTAGCAGATATTGCCGCTTCATTGCAAACAGCGATAATCGACAGTCTCGTATCAAAAACGATAAATTATGCTATAATGGCAAAAACAAAAAAGATCATCGTAGCTGGTGGTGTTTCTGCTAATCGTGAATTGCGGAAACGAATTCGAGAAGAAGCCACCAGAATTGAATGTAAGGTTTTTATTCCAGCACTGGAATATTGTATGGATAACGCTGCGATGATCGGAGCTGCTGCTATCGAAAAATATTTTGAACAGGATTTTGCTGATCTCGATCTGAATGCTTTTTCTAAGAAAGGTGTTCGTCGTTTATAAATTGCTACTTCAAATCAAAAAACGAAAAGAAAAAATTTCTTGCTCCCGTTCAAAAGGAAAAACTTTTTAGAAATAGCTAAAACAAAATCCAGATCAGATTGGCTGGAAACTCATTCCTAATTTATAACCATCTGCTGCACTGCTGATTATTCCGCCAGAATATCCTGCTCCTTCACCGATCGGAAAAAGATTCTTGATCTTCTCAGCATTCAATTGATCATGATCACGACTTAAACGAACAGGCGAAGAAGTGCGTGTTTCAGGGGCAAAAAGCATTCCTTTTTCAATAAATCCAGGAGCTTTTTTGTCAAATTTTTGCAGTCCCATTTTTAGCTCATTGACAATATTAGCTGGAAATATTTCAGCAAAATCAGTTTTGATCACGCCCGGTTTATAAGAATTGGAACGAATACTCTTCTTCCTTTCTGAACCAATAAAACTGTTTGCATCTTGCGCTGGGGCAAAATAAGGATGATTTTCTGAAAAACAGGAGCTTTCGATCTGGCGCTGGAAATAGATTCCTGCCAATTTTTTCTGACCAAAATCTCTTTCATCTACAGTTACAACGAGGGCGCTGTTTGCAAATTTATTATCTCTCGCAGCATAACTCATTCCGTTGAGAGCGAGCATTTTTTGTTCAGAAGAAGCTGGTATAACAAATCCACCAGGACACATACAAAAGCTATAAATTCCTTTATTTTTGGATTTTGCGGCGAGTCGATAGCTTGCGTTTCCAGATAGTGAAAAATCAGTCTTTTCTCCATAAAAAATCTTATTGATGAATTCTTGAGGATGTTCAATACGAAAACCAACAGCAAAAGGTTTGTTCTGGATCTTTATCTTTGATGACAGAATTTCAAAAGTATCACGAGCAGAGTTTCCCAGCGCAATGATCAAAATTTCTGGTGAATAATTTTGTTGATTGATCCTCACGTTGACCACTTTTCCATCTTTGATCTTGAGCTCTTCCATTTTGTGCTGCCAGCGAAATTCACAACCTTTCTTGATCAGGAACTCTCTGATATTTTTTATGATTGATCTGATGCGATCACTACCAAGATGTGCTTGTGCTTCGTATTTAATTTTTTCATCAGCTCCAAATCTAATCAATAGATCAAAAATCTTTTGTGTGTAAAAATCTCTGCTGCGGGAAGTTAATTTTCCATCAGAAAAAGTTCCCGCACCCCCTTCGCCAAATTGAACATTGCTTTCAGGATCCAAAAATCCCTTTTCCCAAAAATCCTGAACCTGAGAAACTCGATTCTCCAATTTCTTTCCGCGTTCGAAAATTATCGGAAGAAATCCCTTTTCAAGCAAAGATAATGCGCAAAATAATCCAGATGGTCCTGCTCCAATGATGAAAGGTCGCTTTTCGGAAATTTTTTTATTTGGAACAATATAACGAATTGGTTCAATATATTTTTTTACCTCATGCCCCAGTTTGATCTTGCCATTAATTTCCGCAATCAAAGTGAAATTAATTTTTAGATGATTGCGTTTGCGCGCATCGATCGCTTTGCGCAAAATTATCAGCTTTTCAATCCTATTTTCCCTTATTCCAAGTTTTTGTGCCAAAATGAATTTATGATCAATTTCTCTTTGTAAGGGCGCTAACACATTTCGGATAAGATACAAAATTTCTCCAGCTTAATCAGCAGAAATAACAAGGCGAGAGATAAAAAAATCCTCGCCCGAATCTATGAATTTATTCAGCTGTAATGTAATAGAAATATTTATTTTCCAGTCCAGCATCAACGTCGATGTAGGAATTTGTCGGTGAGATACCAATCCTTTCGAACCCACTATCAGGATTTTCTGAACGATAAATATTATAGGAATCTGCTTCTGCAACTTGATCCCAATGCAAATTTACATTATTCCCGTCTATCGTTATCATTAAGCCTGTCGGACTATCCAAAACAATACCATTCCCACTCACAGTAATGAGTTCGTCTTCTCCGCCAGCATTATGAGAAATTATAACATTACCAGAATAAGTCTGTTCAACTGTCGGAGAAAATTCCAGATTGAAAATTTGAACTTCTCCCTCTGAAATCGTGTAGGAAAGAACATTTTCCGAAATTTCATCACGGGAAACAAAATCGCTGGCTTCAGCAATAGTCCAACCTGTCGGAGTGATGATATCTCCTGTCAATTCTGCCGTTCCGGTATTTTCTATTGTGAATTGCAAAGTTTCAGAATCTCCAGTTAGAACATCACCAAAATCTAAACTAGCAGGAGATACTGCAATTTCTGGATATACACCAATATTCATCGTTATGGGAATCGTCACATTGGATTGATCAGGATCATTACTATCGATAGCGATTGTAGCAGAGTAAGTATCTTCTGTTAAATCTGAGCTATCAAAACCGACAACAATATTATCGTTATTTCCCGATAAAACTGTGCCACTGATCGAAGATGCACCATCCAAAGTGAGCCAGCCTGAAGGAATTGAAGATGTATAATCCACAACGAGATAAGGCTGATTCGCTTCATTCCAGCCATCAAATTCGATATAATAAGTAGTATTGTCATCGGTAGAATTTATACCGATGCAAAACCAATCTTGCGCTAAGGCAGCTTCCAGATCTGAGTTAGCATTTCCTTCCAGAGTTTCTACACGCCAGCCATTTGGAGTATTATAGCTATCCTGAAAATAATTATAATCTCCTGTTTCAATATCAGATTTTAGGTCAGATGCAGACGCAGTTAATGGATCCAGGCTGACATCAGTAATAGCCCAATAGGGCCAATTATTATCATTTATATAACCATGAAATTCGATGGAATTGATCGTTGAACCATCGGGAATGGTGCTGACATCAAATTTCATCCAGCCATCTTCATCATTGTGGGCATTGACGAGACTTGTCTCTGTTTTGGAAGAAGAAGTGCAGCTGCCTGTCCAATAATTATCGTTTTGCGGTGACAGCGTTACTGTTTCACGCGAATCGCTATTGTAGGTAATTGATGCAGAATAAGTTAGATCAATAATACCATTATTTCCAATGATCAAGTTTTCCGAACTTGTGCTATTGGGTGATAGAGTTTTGGAAATTGAATTTGGAGAAATCGAGATATCAGCAGGATCAACACCTGTTCCGCTCACTGCTAGATAATTTGTTTGATTAGTATTATCATTGCTTGTGATTGTAATATTTCCTTCATAAGCTGTATTGCTGGCGGGAGAGAAATCCAGATCAAAGTAAGCAGTCTGCCCCACACCGACATCGTAATTGAGCGTTTCGTCAGTTGGCGTCAGCACTTTTCGACGATTAAATTGGTCGGATACTTCTGCAACAGAATAGACATCGTGAGGTGTTGTGATATTTCCAGATAAAGTTGCTCCACCTGTGTTCGTAATAGAAAATTGTTCAGTCGCAGTTGTATTGATCCCGACATCGCCAAAATCGAGCGAAGTTGGTGACATGGAAAATCCAGGTTCTGGAGCAGTCATTGGTGGAAAAAAGATAAAATCGATCCAGGCACAATCGCTACCGTTGCTCACAGAATAATCTTTGCTGAATTTCCAGGTGAAAGTATGTGTGCCAACTGAAACAGAATAACTTTCCATAGACCAGCCAACTTCACCAGACCAGCTATCCTGTTCTGTTCCATCAATTTCAAAGATCAGGAAGTCATAGCCCGATTCGCTGGACACTTTTTTATAGAAAATAATATTTCCCGGTGAAATGATATTCAACGTGATATTCAATTCTGAAGTTTGATTGTCATCAATATCACCTGATTGCGTGCTGTAGCTACCTTCGTAATAGTTTGACGAATCTATATTCCAATTCGCATCTCCTGAAAATGTCCAGGGATTTGCAAAAAAATCACCTGTTTCAAAATCTTCGTCTGGTGGAGATGTAGTCGTGAAATCCCATAGCGTTCCCGAAGCTGAACCAAAACTATTGTATGAATCAACGCGCCAGTAATATTGTGTATTATAAGATAGAGCGTTAGATAATGTATAATTGGAAGTTGTCACAGTTGCGCCATTCACGATATTCGTTGGTGGATTATCAGTTCCAAAATAAACCTGATAGGATGTTGCACCACCACCATTCAACCAGATAATCGTCTCTGGTAAAGGCACATCAGTAGCACCATCTGCTGGATTGGGATTTATCGCTGCATTGGGTGGTGTATTTGGCAAAGTGACAGCATTCACCGAAGCTAACGCATCAACGCGACCAGAGCCGTAATCATTATTTTTATCGGAATTTGTGTTGGGTAAAGAAACGGCGTTTTCTTCCAATATTTGCGAAATTTCAACGGGCGTGAGATTGTTGTTTTTCGACAGCATCAAGGCGATAATGCCAGCATTGCAGGGAGTCGCCATCGAAGTTCCACTCCAGCCATCAGCATAGCCAGAATTGTTTGAATAATCCAAAGATTTGATATTCACGCCTGGAGCACTCACATCAGGTCGGATCAAGCCCATTTCTGGATCGTAGGCATAATCGCTGAATGGAGAAATATTTTCCCAAGTGACAGGACCGCGACTGGAAAAGCTGGCGATATTATCGCTGCTGTCCGTAGCTCCCACACAAACGACGTCAGACACACCACCATTCAGGGTTTGATCTGGATTGAGCCAGGGCGGAGGACAATCACCAGGCGTTGCCACATTATCTGGAATCGGATATTGATATTGTTCATCACCAGAATTCGCAGCAGCTACCGAAGCTATCAAGCCAGCCGCCAGCGCATTATTCATCGTATTTCGCCAGGTAGAACGAGTAGGATTCCAAGCGTGCATCCAACCGATAGACATACTCATAACATCAGCTCCATTATCAATGCTAAATTGGATCGCATCCCACACATCAGATTCATAACCGCCGCCATCATCATCCAATATTTTCAAAGCCATAATACTTGCATCAGGCGCGATTCCAGTCTGCGAACCGGAAGTTCCATCGCCTGCTATCGTGCCAGCACAGTGCGTTCCATGTCCATCACCATCCATCGGATCATTATCATCATAGGCATAATCCCAACCATGATTGGGATAGGATGGATGTGTCCACATGTGATCATCAAGATCATTATGATCGTAATTCACGCCAGTATCAAGAACGGCAACCACCACACCACTGCCCTGATATCCCTGCATCCAGACATCATCGGCATTAACGAGCGAAACATTCCAGGTGATCTCGCGAGATTCCGGGTGACCTTCGACTTGTCTTGCCTTGTCGCGATTTACTGCGATCAACATATTACGCTTTTCATCATGATCAATCATTTCGATATCTTTTCTCTGGCTGATCGCTTCTATCACTTCAGCAGTCGCATAGCAATTAATCACATTCGAAACCCACAATGTTCTGATATCCGCGATTTGTTCATTTTTGGAAAAATTATCTAATTCGTGTAAAATCTCTTTTTGTGCTTTCCTGGTAAAAGTTTCTAATTCTTCAATTACAAATTGACGTCTTTCCGATCTGGATAATTCCTTTGCTTCGCTATATAGATCAGCAAAGTCTTTCTGGGCTTTCATGATGATATTAATACGCAGCATTTCACCTTTTGAGGATTTTTTCATCGCATTTTTCAGATCATCTGTAACCATATTTTCGGCTGAGATAACTGTTGGAATGATCAACAGAAACAGCAACATAGTGCTAAACATTTTATTCATAAAAAAAAGCTCCTTATTAAATTTAATCTTTTTTATAATTCAATGAACAACATACAGATAAGCTTCTGTAACTAATCTGCAGAATTTGTTTTTCTGTAAATATTTGGAGCAATAATCTGTCAATTTATTTATCTTCTTCTAATAAAATTTGGATATGACAAGAATGCATTGCTATTTGATAAATCTAAAAACTTTTAACTGAGATCAAAGATTATTTTTTTATATTGATGAAAATTATTCCTAATTAGAAATATTTTCCTTGTCAAATTTGATTATTATAAAAGAAATGAGAACGATTATTCAGAAAAAAAAATGATTATGTTGAACTTGAATTTCTAAAAAAATTTGAACAAAAAGGAGAAATGATTATGAAAAAAGTTATCTTGTTCGCGATTTTGTTTTTATGTTCTTTAAATTTGCTGGCAAATGGCCTGAGTTTGAACAGTATCGGGCCAAAAGCTTTGGGAATGGGTGGAGCTTTTGTTGGTTTAGCTGATGATCCCACAGCGATTTACTGGAATCCAGCGGGATTGGTTGGTCAGAGTAATGGACTGTTAGTTACAGGAGCAGATATAATTCCTTTTGCTTCCTACAATCATGATGATCATGGTATTGATGCAGAAACAAATATAAATCATTATGCCAGCCCAAATATCTTTGCAAATTACAATATGGGAGATTTTGCTCTTGGTTTTGGTGCTTATGTGCCTGCTGGTCTTGGAGCTGAATGGGATGGAGAAGATTTAGTCGCACTAGGTGGACCTGCTTTTCTCGATACCACTCAAACTATTGAAAATCCCTTTGCCGGAAAAAAATATGAATGGATAAGTGAAATTGGCGTTTTCAATTTCAGCCCAGCGTTAGCATATAAACTTTCTGAAAAATTTTCGGTAGGTGCTGCCATGAATATCTATTATGGTATGATGGAATTGAAAAGAGCCGAAGACAAGATGGATGTCGTCTCAGATATTGGAAATCCTCAACAAGGTGAAGATGAATTGGTAGATACACAAACTGCATTTGATATTTCAGGATTGGGATATGGAGCAACTATCAGTTTGAGATGGAAATGTCTATTAAATGATAAATTGGATTGGGGGTTGAGCATTAGAACTCCTACGAATGTCGCTTTCGAAGGTAAAGCTGATATATTTATGGATTTAAATGGTGATGGTCAATATGATCTATTGGATAGAGATTTAAAAATGGATATTGAATGGCCTCTTTGGATTGGTTTTGGCGGAGCTTATCAAGCGAAAGATAATATGATCCTTACTTTTGATGTTCAATATTCAAAATGGTCATCTCTAGATATTTTGACAGCAGAAATTGAAATGCCTGATACTACTGGTGGAACTGTCACGCAAGAACAGGAAATGCATCTTGAATGGGAAGATGCAATTCAGATCAGATTAGGAACACAATATAGCATCAGTGAACAATTTGATTTACGAGGTGGTTTTTATTATGATCCTGCACCAGCTCCAGATGAAACATTAAATATTCTCTTCCCTTCTTCGACAAATTATGTTCTAACAACAGGTTGCGGATATAAAACAGGAAATTTCAACTTTGATTTTGGAATTGAATATTTATTTGGTCAGGAAAGAGATGTGACAAAATCTGACTACAATATGCCAGGCAAACACCAAATGGATGTTTTTGCTTTCAGCATTGGAGCAGGATATAGTTTTTGATCAGCTGAATGATCTTTTTTATTACCCTTCCAGAAATGGGAGGGTTTTTTTTGTAAAAGATTCAAGGTGGAAATGTTGTTTTGAGTTATATTTCAACGGCTACAGAATTCTAAAGTCAGTTATTTTGCCTTGCCGATAATCAAGTATATGAATTTATCTTAATCTAATTTATATTTTTTCACTCATCTTTCAATCAATTTGCTATGAACTTTCAACAAACTTTCTGCTTAGTTTTTTTATTGTCTGTAGCCTGGAGAGATACAGAATAACTCATTAATTTGGTAGTGTTCTTTCTTTCAAAATTTCTTCTTTATTCATCTTGCCTTTATCGATTCAGATTTTATAAAAAAGTCTGGGAACGATATTTTAATTTCAATAAAAAATGATTATTTTGATCAAAATAAAAAGGTTATCTCACTGCATATTAATTCTGTAGTGAGACAACCTTAAATTCAAATTTCTGTTATTTTCCTATTCGCTTTTCACCGCTCTGATGAAATAGAATTTCATATCAGCAGCGGTTTCACTCCAGCTTGTTCCAATAATACCATTTTCTTCAAGCGTCCAATTTTCATCAGAGATCTGAGGATCGGAAGATGAATATACGCTATAGGAGGTTGCTCCTGAAACGCTATTCCAACTTAAACGCACTTCTCCATCGATCACTTCGAGCTGCACATTTTGCGGAGCTGATAGGCTAGCGGTCGTGATGTGGAAAACAAAAGGATCCAGGGGATTTCCGATGATCTGGTTATTGACGAACTGTAGTGATTCCTGCAAAGCTATCTCCTGTTCTTCTTCCACAAGATAGATCTTATAATTGAACATTTCATTTTGCAGATTGGCATATTGAGTAAGGAAGAACGTCCATTGTCCCTGCACGTTCACCAGATTTGCTAATCCGCGACATTCATCACCGCAGAACGCTCCCAATAAAATATCTTGTGAATTCAGGATCGAATCATTAAGGGAAACAACAGAAGTGATATTGGAAGAATATTCATATTCATAGGGATCGACCTGCCAGTTCATGTTCTCTGTAGTTGGTGGAATGATATTCTTCAGAAGATATTCTGTCTCGATATCATTGTGATCCATAATCGCAATATTATCCGGATAAAAGAAACTGCCCTCATTCTGTGTATTCAGCATATAGCCTTCACCAGCGTGCATAAATAAAAGCGATCCAAACCAGCCATAACCTTCCAGAAACTGCGCATAACCGGATTGATTTTTGATCAAATCACCGGTAGTTGCATTGGAAATATCAGCAAGAGCTTCATTAATGCTGAAACTATAATGTGGAAGATAGCCGATCCAATTCCAACCACTATAATAATCGACAGCTGTTGTATCTACATCATTTAGCAATCCTGAAATTTCTAATTCATCATTTTGAGCTAGATTCAGTTTTATCATTTCTTTCGTTGAAATTTCGCTGAGATCACCCATCCAACCTTGATCGGGAACATATTGCGCATAGGAATTCTGATTCTTGATCAAATCGTTTTCTGTCGGAGAAATAGAATTTAGCAAGGAATCAATCACCATAGAAGTTTGATTTTCCAGATTAACCGAAAGCCATGTCCAGCCTTCTCTACATTCAATCGTGCGATATAATTCAGGTTTCACATGAATAGTTTCCGGATCGATAATCGTGCCGATCACTGCACCCGATGAGAATTGATATTGTTCAGTTATACCATAATGTTCTTTGGCGGTAGAATGATCCCAGACTCGGAAAATTATATCTTCATCAACATCTTCATTGCTGTGAACTGTCAGATAAAATTGATACTGATCTCCTTGAAGATAAGGGCATAATTGGATCGGAGCATAACCGCGGCATTCCATCTCCCCTTCGTTATTTTCTACGAAAGCACCGATGATATCGTTTGTATCGGTAGAAAGTTCACCTTCCATGAAAAGCTCGCCGGTGATGGTCATGGAAAGGTCATAATTATTCAGTTGTGTGGTAGCCCAATCCGGCGGATTTGCCAGTACATTTACTTCAAAAACAAGTGGTTCCACTCCCAGTGCCGGTATGAAAGCTTCCACAGTATCGACGAAAGTTCCAAAACTCAGTTCGCTACTTATAGTGAAGTTGATCGTTTGCGAATCCAGTGGCAGTAAAGTTCCGGAATAAACATCGGCAGTGAGCCAATCTGGCATGGAACAATAGGAAGTATCCTGGATCGACCAGGAAGAGAATTGTCCACCGGAATTGATCAGATTAGTCGTTATTACCATATTTTCACCGAACGGCTTGATAACTTCGATCTTGGAAGTTTCCCAATACACAGGATTAGAATTCACATAGAATTCCCATGCGACAGATTCATTTAATACATTGCCATATAGATCCTTAATTCCGCAGACTGTTGCTGTTAAGGTTTCATTTTCGAAATATAAGTTGGGAATTTGCGGATTCAACACAACTTCATTCTCAAAACAATCGATCTCAATATCTATCAGATCACCAGTGCGATTTATGACCAAGCTGGTCGTATTGGGATTGATATAGGTTGGATCGATGAACTCTGTGAAAGAAACAGAAATTTCATCGCCCAGCGAGAGAATACCATCTGCCGGTCGAGGTGATCCCAGTACTTCCGGAATATCGCGGTCGATATGACCGGCTACAGGTTGGCAATAATAATCTGCCTGAATGGAATCCGTTGTTCCGGCACGAATAAGATAATCACCATCGGAGATTTGGTCAACAGCCCATTCAACCGTGAAATAATTAGTGGAAAGTTGCTCCAGTTCTGCCCGATAGATTTGATCGGCAGTGAACCAGGT
>JAGYMQ010000144.1 GCA_018400535.1 Candidatus Cloacimonadota bacterium | reverse complement strand
CAATTCATAATCCTGGATAATTTCATTAAATTCCACATCGATAACAATATTTGCGCTGTCAATCACGCTATTATCAGGCGGATCGAGTAAAAGAATCTCAGGAAGCGTCGAATCGTAAGTATATTTCCATTCTTTCTCTTGAGGAATACCAGATTCAGAATGTAAGTCAGCACGGAAGTTATATTCTTTTTCCTCAGTAAAAATATATTCAAAAGTAAGATTATTATCATCATTGAAAACAATATCTGCGATCTCAATTTCTTCAACAAAAACTTTTGAGCTATCCTGGTTCAGAGGAAGATTGTATTCAACTGTTACAGAAACTGTATCTTGATTAAGATAAGAATCTTCTGGTGGATCGATATTCAAGATCTCCAGACCTGTTTGATATTCGATAGTTTGTGAATGGGAAGCAAAATTTCCGACCACATCAAAGAAATCTATCTGCAGATCATATTCACCTTCTTCTGCGAAAATCAGATCAAAATCTATGGCATCAGAATCATATTGCGTTTCAGCAACTATCAAATCACTATCCTGGAATATCTCATAACTTCCAATATTTTCGTCGAATTTGATCTCACATTGCAAAGAATCTTCATAAGTAAATTCAGTAATGTTCTGAGTTATCTGGGCTGGAGTTGTATCATATTCGATCGAGTCTTCATAAACTATCTCATTGTTGTAATAGAAAGTCAGAGAGTAAGTTTCATTTTCTTCTAACAGAGAATAGTCGTTGATCAGATAAATATAGGGCGTGATCTCATGCGACTCGATGGTAGTTTCCGGAAAATCGCCTTTAAAAGTTATTTGCAATGAATCAAGATTTGGTACGAAATTTGTTTTGAATTTTAGCGGGAAATTGGGATTGAATTTTTGCTCATCGCTAAGAAATGTTATATCCAGATCTTGCGGATCTTCCTCATATAAATAGCTACACGTGGAATCACTGAAAGTTCTGCCCAGATTATCCATCAATGTATATTTCATTTTTATTTCATTGTCCCTATTTTGAGAGACAAAGGGAACATCATGAAGAATAATCCTATTATTTTCCTCATCAAATTCATAATTAAGCGTTTGATAAGATATCCAATCATCTCTATTTCTTTGTGATCTTCCCTGGATATTCTGCAATTTGATATCAAGTGTATCAATTGTTTTCAGACTATCGAAAGCAATTCCACAAATGGAATTGAATACAATATCAATATCGGTTGAATCATCATTTACAACAGCAGAAATGTCAGCTCCTGTAATTCCTGATTCATCGATTAGAATTTCCAGAGAATCAATTATCTCATTTTCATAATCATCATAAGCATGGAAAAATAATTTGAAATAGGATTCGAAAGGTGGTTCAAATTCCAATGTGTCACTCAACTCATCATTTTGCACATCAAAAGACCAGGAATAGTTGTTCATAACGTTGTATCTATTCTTCAGTGAGACCTCGATGGTGACGTCAGTTTCTCTTTCATCAATAACTCCATAAACGATCTTGATCGGATCTCTATTATCCTGTAGGGTTAAAGAAGAATCAATAAAGGTTGTATCATTTTGGATTATTTGAAAAAAGAACGATGGCGGATCATCAGCCAAAGGATCGAGGGGATTATCAAATTTCTCTGAGCAAGAAAAGAGTAAAAAAGCAAACAAAATAAAAAGAATGATCTGTTTCATATTTCCTCCAGATATCATTTAGAATTTACAATTTATTATTCTACGATCGTTTTTTTCTCGCCACTTGTTCCTGAGGTGTGCACATTAACTGTAATTTTTCGATCTTTTCTGAGATTTTCTGGCCAGTAGATCAGGTATTTCTTGTTTAAAGTAACCTCATTCCAGTTTATAGTTTTGAAATTAATTGTTCCATCCACTTCACCCTTCACGGCTTTAATATCAGCATCAGGGTCCCGACTTTTCATTAGCGATTTGGCGATCGGACGTCTTTTTCTTTTCAATGTCATTTTTTTATTTTCGCGATCAATTTCCAATATTTCTGTTTCGAACCATTTTTCTTCACTTTTTTTATCAGCTACGAAATCGGTGTTCGTCGCCATTTTATGAACGACAAAGCCATTATTTTCATGGCAGCTATAAAAGAGTTTTTCATATTTGGATAGAGATAGTGAATTGAGATAGCTGCCATTATCAAGTGTTTTTAAATCCAATTTTTTTTTGTTTAGAAAAACTGATTGAATAGTATTTTCACCATTCAGAAAAAGGGCATTATCGCCTTTCGTCCAGATTGGATCGCTAAGCGGAAAATATTCGGGACTAGAGACTGGATTTATATTTTTTATTTCTTCTTGGATGATAAATTCTTCTTCATCATAATCATAAACTTCCAGCATTGTTTTGTCGCCAAACTCAAGGATTGCCAGTCTTTCTTCATATTCGCCAAAACTAACGTATAGTTGATTGTGATTCCAGATATTGAAATTTTCTTTTCGGCGATCAGCTTTTTCAAAATCTTCGATAAAATATCCCACATAATCGGAATTTTCTTTTACCAGCACGAAAGCATCGTCTGTATCTTTATTGTCAAAGCGAAAAAGCATTGTTTCCTTGTCTGGCAAGATTCGCTTCATTTCAAATTTTTCAAGATCATAAAGATAGGTCGAATATTTTCCATTAGCATCGATTTGCGTGAAAGCAATGAATTTTCCATCATTTGACCATTGAGGATCGAAATAATAAACTTCCAATTCATCATTGTTCGAGATCTGATAGATCTTCCATTCGGTGATGAACAAACTCCGATTGTATTTCACATTTAGCAAAAATAGATTATTGACGTCATTTTCCTGAGCACAAAATGCCAGCATATTATTAACAGGGCTCCAAGCTAACATAGAATAACTACGCGTTCGCTCTTTGGCAAATTGGTCGCTGGTTGTTTCGAAAAATTCTTCTGTTGAGTTTGAATTCAAATGGTTGAGCTTCATCTTATAATTGAAGGTTGTCTTGCCGTGCATTCTTTCTGCGTCTCTGGACAGATAAACCAAAAAATCTTCAGCAGGCGAAATTTGCGGGGAAAGTGCGTTTTCGATGCCAGGCATATTATCTTTTGCTAATTTACTGATCGAATAGTGAAGCCCTTCTTTGATATTTTTGTGCACACGATTGTATTCAGATTTTTTTTCATGTTTGAACTTCTGTAATTCTTTTGCTTGTTCTTGATTTTCTTTGAAAAATCTTTCAATCTCCTTTTTACGGATAGGTTGCGATCGCTTTTTATTTTCAAAGACGAGTTCCTTGTTTGAACCACAACCGAACAATAAAACTATGAATGCGAAATATAAAAACTTTTTCATATATTTTGACCTCCTTATTATTTTAGCAATTTCATCCTTTCACTCTTCAACTTTCTAAATGGATTATTTTCAACTCTTCCTTCACCCAGAGAATAATCATTGAAATAAAAATTTCTCCAGTATCTATCAGCCTTGTTCCGATAGCTTCTATCGTTATTAATCAAATATATCTGTTGATAACATAATGCTAGGTAATATTTTCCTTCGTCGATATCGTAGAGAGCGGGATATTTAATGGAAGCTGTGTTAGTGATATTTTTATGTTCTGAATAAAATTTTTCTAATAAGGGCAACGTTTCGCTGATAAGATAATTTACCTGCTGTTCTTGTGAATGAACTTTTGTCGAATATTTATAATGAACTTTTCCAACATTTTTATAGACGATTGCGCGTTTATCCGCATCTTCCAAATATTGCAAAGCTTGTTGCATCAAATTATCGATCCGTTTGAGATATGAATTAGCTTGAGATGCGCCTTGATCTGTGAGCGCTTCTTCAAAATAGATGGTCAAGATGAAAATCTTCAAAGAATATAATTTTGAACATTTGTCGTCGATCGCCAAAGCTTGATCTATTAATTGATCTGCTTCGATCAACAAGCTTTTTTCTTCGCCTTCTCGATATATATCGATCTTCTCTTCTGCTTGAATATAAAGATTATCTGCTTGAGGTGAACAGGTACTGAAAACAACCGTGTTGGTTTTTTTGGGATAAATCGTTTTTTCTTCTCTTATTCCACTTTGCGTTTCTGCTTTGATCACAGACATACTCGTCTTCATAAAGGGAACGGTGATCGACGCATAACCGACATAATTATTATCCACATAGATCTTTGTGTTTGGTGTGGAAGAATTGATCTCGACCAGATCAACATTCAATGGAACGATTGTTACATTCGAGCCATCAGAATTTAGTGGTTTTATTGTGACTTCTCTGCTAATTGGTTTAATATACTTTTCCAGTTTAAAGACTACTCTAAGGTCATGCTTGCCAACTTGCAGATCAGGTATTTCGGTGGCGCTGGTAATCGGCTTACCATCCAGATATATTTCGGTATTTTTCATCAAATTTGAAGGAATTGTTGGATCAAATCGGATCTTTCCTCTATTGGTCGGAGCAGAGAAAGTCACAAAATTTTTTGAATCACTGATCGTAAGTTCTTTTTCAAATTTTTGATAGTCGGGATGAGTAATTTCCAGAAGATAGGTCTTTTGAAGTTCCAATTTTTCGACGAGCAAATTGCCTTGCTCTCTTTGGGGAGTCATTATTTCATTTTCTATTTTGATCGTGGCATTTGCAGGACAATCTTTGATGATCAAAGTGGCATATTTTGCGGTCGGTTCATAAGTGATATCGATTTTTTCCTGTTCATAAAAATCAATGTTATATTCTTTTTTAGTATAATTTTCAGCTGTGATCGTCACAATAAATTCTTCGGGGTCACTGTAGCTTTTTTCAAAGACAGCTCCCAGATCAAAATTTTCACCTTTCATTGTTATCACCGCAAAGATATTATTGGGATTCGCTATTTTCAGTCGGTATTTCTGCAATTTTGGTGGTGAGTATTCAATCACTTCTTTTTGGTCTCGATCTCTCTTAAATTCGATGATCTTACTGAATTTTTCATAATTCCCCTTTTTATCTTCGATCGTCACCGAATAATTTCCTTTTTGATAAAAATCAAAATCTCTTTCATCAAGTTCATAGGAATTGCCATTAATTTTCAGCTGGGCATCAATATTTTGTGGATTAAAGATCGAGATCGTGTAAATCGGTGGATCATATTTCAAGTCGATTGATCTTCCCCGCAAATTTTCGGAAAATATCGCATCATCTCGTCCGTCAGCTACAATCGTGATATCTTTTGTTCCAGAAAGTTTTGTTTCATGATTGAAATATGGTCGTCTATTCAGACTGCCGATCCGGGTGCGACCGAGATAGACATCGCCATCAAGTCTTTGTTCATTTTTGATGGAAATTTTAGTCAGCGTTTGTTTTGCGGATTTTTGTGAAGGTTCAGGTTTTGGTTTTGGTTTAGGTTTGGGCTTAGGTTTAGGTTCTTCTTTTGCGATTTCCTGTTGATCTTTCTCATCGCCTTTGAACAGGACTTTCATTTTTCACAAAAACACCCTTATTTAACTTATTGC
>JAGYMQ010000143.1 GCA_018400535.1 Candidatus Cloacimonadota bacterium | reverse complement strand
AGCCTGTGATATTACGGGTTACTCTGAGAAAGAACTTTTAAACATGCACATTCCCGATGTATTGCAAAAATCTGATACGGAAAAAGGAATTCAACATTTCAAAAAGGTCCAGGAAAAAGGATCAGCTCGTGGTGAGCTCGGTTTTGTTACTAAAAATGGCGAAAATCGTTTCTGGCAGGTGGCAGCAACCAAACTTTCCGATAAACGTTTTCTGGGATTTGTGAAAGATGTTACGGAAAAAAGGAAAGCGGAAAAGAAACTGAAAGAAAGCGAGAGAAAATTGCTTGAAGCACAGAAAATAGCACATGTTGGCAGCTGGGAATATATTATCGATACCGATACTGTTACTTGGTCAAAAGAACTGTATAATATTTTTGAGCGTTCTTGCGATTTACCTGCTCCAAAATATTCCGAACAGCAGTCCTTTTATACAAAAGAAAGTTTCGCAAAACTTGATAAAGCAGTTAAAGAATGTACTAAGAATGGAACTCCTTATGAAATAGAGCTGGATATAATCACAGCCAGTGGAGCTATAAAACATATAATTTCCCAGGGAAAAGTAAAAAAAGATTTAAATAATAAAATCATTGGTGCTGTCGGAACGGCTCTGGACATTACCAAGCGCAAGCAGACGGAAGAAAAAATCAGGGAAAACGAGGAGCGCTACAGGAGACTTTTCGAGACGGCTCAGGATGGTATGCTGATACTGGATGCAACTACAGGAATTATATTGGATGCCAACCCGTTTGTTAAAGATATACTGGAATACCAGATCGAAGAACTGGTTGGAAAGCAGCTATGGGAAATTGGCACATTTAGGGATGTTGTTGAAAACAAAGAAAAACTAAGAGCACTACAGAACCATGGATATGTACGTTATGAAAACTTGCCGTTGAAATCCAGTAGTGGTGAAGAAGTCCATGTAGAGTTTGTGAGCAATACATACCAAGCCGGGGATAAACAGGTTATCCAATGTAACATCCGTGACATTACCAAGCGCAAGAAAGCTGAAGAAGCTCTTCAAGAAAGCGAAGAAAAATATCGCAGTATTTTCGAAAATTCCGCTCTCGGTATTTTTAGAAGCACTCCAGAAGGAAGATATGAAGAAGTCAACAAAGCTTTTGCCGATATCCTTGGTTTTGATTCTCCAAAGACAATGATCTATAAAGTACAAGATATTAGCAAGCTTTATAAATACCCCGAAGATAGAGAGAAGATAAAAAAAGAATTTGCCGATAAAGGATTTGTAAAAAATTATGAAATAGTAGCTAACCATCCTAAAAAAGAAAAAGTGTGGATATCGATCAATGCCAAACAACACAAACACCAGGATGGGCATATTTATTATGAGGGAACGATCCAGGATATCACAGAGCGTAAACAGGCGGAAGAAGAGCTGCGAGCAAGTGAAGAACGATTCCAGAAAATGCTTAGCGTCGTACCTGATATGATTTCAATTCAAGACCCTCAAATGAATATTCTTTACAGCAATTGGCAGGGCTTTGCTGAGGTTCCCAAAAACAGGCAGAATACAAATACCAAATGCTATAATACCTATCGGAACTTTGATAGTATGTGTCCTGATTGTCAGGCAAAATCAGTTATGGAATCCCGTAAACCTATTCACAAAACATTACAGTTGCCGGATGGAAAGTGGTTTGATGTCCGCGTGATTCCTATACTTGATAAAAATAGTAATGTTGAGATGTTCATGGAATGGGTGCGTGACATTACCAAGCGTAAACAAGCAGAAGCAGATCTGCTTGAACACCAGGCACTAATTACAGCGATCTATCGTAATGCACCTTTGGTTCTAATGGTCGTGGATTCTGAAAGACGTATTCAACAAGTCAATGGTTTTGCCACCCAATTTGCTGGCCGAGATGTGGAAGAAATGCTTGGTTTGAGAGGTGGAGAAGCTTTGCGTTGTTTTCATGCGTTAGACGATCCACGAGGTTGTGGATTCGGAGAATTTTGCCAAGAATGTGTTATTCGTAATATGGTACTTGATACATTAGAAAATAGTGAAACCCATTTGCAGGTGCAAGCTCCCTATTATTTTCAAAAGAATGAGAATGAAATTCTCAATATAACATTCATGATGTCCACTACACCGATCATCGTCAATGATAAACACATGGCTTTGGTTACTTTGCAAGACATCACTGAAAGTAAAAAATCAGAGCAAAAGATCATCGAAAGTCAAAACCGTCTTAAAGAAGCAGAAGAAATCGGTAAACTGGGTCATGTGGAATGGGTCGTAGCAGAACAGCGATCTTACTGGTCGGATGAAGTTTTCCGAATTTATGAACTCGACCCCAAGAAGGGTGAACCCAGCTATGAAGAAATTATGAACCTGCATACACCCGAAGCTGCAAAAAGCTTGGAAGGAGCAGTGCTCGAAGCTTTGCAGAATGGTACAGATTACGATCTGGACATAGAGGCAGTAATGCCTTCCGGTAAAAAGAAAATTCTACACATCATCGGCAAACCGCAAAAAGATGAAAACGGAAATGTAATCAATATTGCGGGAATTGTTCAAGACATCACCAACCGCAAGCAGGCAGAAGAAGCTCTGAAACAAAGCGAGCAGAAATACAGAACCCTCATTTCCACTACTTCGGAAGGTTTCTGGATGATTGATAACAAAAGTAATACGATCGATGTGAATAAGGCACTTTGCAAAATGCTGGAATATGAAGAGAAACAAATGATCGGCAGATCGATATTTGAGTTTGTAGAAGGGGAGAATATTGAGATCTTCCGAAAGCAGGTAAAAGACTCAGAAACCAAGAAACAACGTTATTATGAAATTGTGTTGAGTAGTAAATCCGGAAAGAAAATACCTGCAATATTTAACACAACATCACAATTCGATGAAAATGGTAAGCGTGTTGGCTCATTCGCTTTTATTACAGATATTACCAAACGTAAAAAAGCTGAGAAATTAATTGAGAAAAGTCTCAGGGAAAAGGAAACCTTACTGCGGGAACTTTATCATCGTACCAAAAACAATATGCAGGTAATTTCATCGATGCTTTCACTGCAAACCAGAAGCACGGAAAATGAAATGCTTAAAACAGCATATAAAGATATTAATTCCAAGATCAAATCGATGGCTCTGGTTCATAAGAAATTGTATGAGTCTAAAGACCTTTCCAATCTCGATCTCAAAGAATATATCACTGAATTGGTCGAATTGATCCAACGATCTCAAGAAAATATTAAGAATGAAGTAGATATTATCTTTGATATGAAAGAAGTTATTGCCAATATTGATCTCGTTGCTCCCTTAGGTTTGGTGGTCAATGAGCTGGTTTCCAATGCTTTCAAATATGCTTTTCCCGATTCACGAACTGGAAAATTGGAAATTAAACTATATTATGATAGAAACAAAAAAATTAATTTAAAAATTCACGATAACGGTGTGGCTATCGATCCAAAGATAGATTTACGCAAGACAAAATCGATGGGTTTACAGATCATGTTTCAATTGATCGAATATCAATTGCAAGGAAAAATTGATTACAAAGTGGATAATGGACTGAAATGGCATATAATATTGGATAACGAAAAGTTTAAAGCGAGGGTTTAAAAATGGCAAAAATCTTGATAGTTGAGGATGAAGCAATTATCGTGTATTCTTTCAAGATCGATTTGGAAGAACATGGAAATGAAATATGTGGTATGGTCTCAACGGCAAAAGAAGCGATCGAGTTTGTTCAGGAATATGAACCAGACCTAATCTTGATGGATATTAATCTATCTGGTGATATAGATGGCATTCAAGCTGCTGAAAAAATATTAGAAATGAAATCTATTCCAATCGTTTTTATGACTGGATACACTCATAAACGAAATGCTGAACGCGTTAAACACATCGATCATCTTGCATATATCAGTAAACCCATCGATCCACAACAGATCCTGAAGCTCATTGAGAAATTATAAAATCAATTTGTATAAAATATTGTAATGATTTAACAAATATCATCATGCGCAAGGAAGCAGAAGTCATCGAAATGATCTTACGCTTTGCCGTGAGTAGAGAATCTATTCGTGCTGTTGTGCTGAATGGCTCGAGGGTGAATTCTAATGCTCCCAAAGATGATTTTAGGGATTATGACGTAATTTTCTTTGTGAAAGATCTGCAGCGAACAGATTTTAAACAGAACCGGAAGTGGATAGATAAGTTTGGTGAATTGGTGATCATGCAGCATAACAACTTTTCGGAAGGTTATATCTTTATGATGCAATATAAAGATGGTGTACGCATCGATCTGAATTTTTGCGATCTGAAACATTTACAAAAAGAAGTTAAGAAAGATTCACTTACCAAAGTTTTACTGGATAAAGATGATCTGCTGGGAAAACTAACACCACCCAACGACCGCACATATCACATAAAAAAACCGACAGAAAAAGAATTCTCCGAGCTAGTAAATGAAGCCTGGTGGATACAGCTCTACGTCGTCAAAGGAATCTGCAGAGACGAATTGATCTATACGAAATATATGTATGATGTGATCCTGATGGATTCTCTTCGCAAACTTATGAGCTGGAAAATAGGATTTCGTAATAAATGGCAGATAAATGCGGGTAAATGCGGTAAATGGTTCAAGCGTTTGCTTCCAAAAAAAGAATATGAAGAATTTATTCAACTTTACCCGAAGGCCGATTATGAAAATATCTGGAATTGTTTATCGCAAGCAGGAAAATTTATTCACAAAACAGGTAAGGAACTGGCAGTAATGCTCGATTATGATTATCCTGAACAAGATGATAAGAATGTTATAAAATATATTCAAGAAATGAAACGAATCTGGGAATGTTGAAAAAAATTTCTTAGAACCAAACTCAGATTCTAAATACTGCCACAATAATTCACTCAAAAGATATTGTTTTTGAATCCTCAAATCCAGCAATTACTGAATATATCAAATGCAGCATTTCCTAAAATTAGCAGTCTGCTTGAAAGAGTGCTAATTATTTATTGACAATTGACACTATGTTATTATTTTATTCTTGCTGTTTGAATGAAAAAATAATCCCGGCTCGCTGATGATATCGCAACAAAGAACAATGAAATAAAATATATGAAATATAATAGATCAAGGAGATTATGATGATTTTAGAAAGTATTAAAAAAAGATTCAGTGTAAGAAAATTCAAGGATAAACCGATCGCAAAAGAAAAATTGGAAGCAATTCTGGAAGCTGCGCGTTTAGCTCCTTCTGCCAGAAATATTCAGCCCTGGCATTTTGTGGTGATCGACGATTCGCAAAAGAGAAAACAACTCACAGAGATCTGTAAAGGTCAAAAGTTCGTGGCAGAAGCACCTGTAACGATCGCTGTCTGTGCCACAAATCTCGATTACAAAATGACCTGCGGTCAATCTGCTTACACGATTGATGCCGCGATAGCAGGAGAGCATATCGCCTTGCAGGCAGCAGAATTAGGATTGGGAACCTGCTGGATCGGTGCTTTCTATCAGGATAAAATGGCAGAACTGATCGACCTTCCCAAAGATTACAGAGTTGTCACTTTGTTACCAATCGGTTATCCTGATATAAAAAGAAAACAGAGGATTTTAAAACCATTGAAAGAGATCGTATCTTACAATAGTTATTAATTTTGAGGTGTAATATGAATTTAAATAGATTAACATTAAAAGCGCAGGAAACCCTGGAAAAGGCAAAAAATATCACCGAAAATTTCGGACATCAAGAGATCAAACCTGCACACATATTTTTAGCATTGATACAGCAGGATGAGAGTTTCACCAGAGCTTTGCTGAAAAAAATGGGAGTGGAAATCGAAGCTCTCGAAAAAGCTCTCAGCGATTTCCTGAAACAAGGACCAAAGATTAGCGGTGTGTATCAAACGACACTTTCTCCAGAAGTTAATGAGATATTTAAACAGGCAGAGAAAGAAGCGGGAAAACTGCAGGATGAATACATAAGCGTCGAACATATTCTCATTGCTTTGATCGATAAAGGTAAACTGCAAAACATTCTCGATAAATTTGGGGTCGATAAGCGCAATTTGATGTCAGCCCTCAAAGAAATTCGCGGTTCGCAAAAAGTATCCGACCAGAATCCAGAAGCAAAATATCAAGCTCTGGATAAATATACGCGTAATCTTACAAAATTGGCGAGATTGGGAAAATTGGACCCTGTCATTGGCAGAGATGAAGAGATCAGGCGCACGATACAAACTCTGAGCCGCAGAAGAAAAAATAATCCGGTATTGATCGGAGAACCCGGCGTGGGGAAGACCGCTATCGCTGAAGGACTTGCCCGTCGCGTTATCGATCTGGATGTTCCAGAAAATCTCAAGCACAAAGATATTCTGGAACTGGATATGGGATCGTTATTGGCTGGTGCAAAATTTCGTGGTGAATTCGAGGAAAGATTGAAAGCAGTGCTCAAAGAAGTGGAGAACAGCGAAGGCAAGATCATCATGTTCATCGATGAAATTCACACAGTGGTAGGAGCAGGTGCAGCAGAAGGAGCTGTCGATGCTTCCAATATGCTGAAACCAGCTCTGGCGCGCGGAACTTTGCATTGCATCGGAGCAACCACGCTGGACGAATATCGCAAATATATCGAGAAAGATGCAGCTCTGGAACGTCGTTTCCAGCCTGTGATGATCGATGAACCAGACATTGAAGAAACAATTTCCATCTTACGCGGTATCAAAGATAAATATGAAGTTCATCACGGAGTGCAGATCATGGATAATGCGCTGGTCGCTGCTGCAATGCTTTCTGAACGCTACATCACAGATCGCTTCCTGCCCGACAAAGCTATCGACCTGGTCGATGAAGCTTGTGCCAGTTTGCGGATGGAGATCGATTCCATGCCGCAGGAACTGGAGATCATCGAACGTCGGCTCAAGCAATTGGAGATCGAAAAACTCTCCCTAAAAAAAGAAAAGGATAAAGCCTCTCAAGAAAGAATAGAAAAAGTGAAAAAAGAGATCGCTGATCTGAAAGATCAACAGGCTGAACTGCGTGTGAGATGGGAACACGAAAAGAGTTTATTGAAGCAGATCAGTCAACTTTCCGAAGAAATCGATCAGATTAAAGCCGAGATCGAGATCGCAGAACGCCAAAGCGATCTGGAAAAAGTGTCTGAATTGAAATATGGAACTTTAGTTGATAAACAAAAAAAACTGGATGATCTGCGCCAGAAATTGCAAGAGATCCCACCGGAACAACAACTTCTTAAGGAAGAGATCGATGATGAAATGATCGCTGAAATTGTGGCAAAGTGGACCGGAATTCCAGTGAATAAACTTATGCAAAGCGAATTACAGAAACTGGTAAAAATGGAAAATGTTCTTTCCCGACGTGTGATCGGACAGAAAGAAGGGATCGTAGCTCTTTCCAATGCTATTCGGCGTTCACGCAGCGGACTGGCAGACGAAAATAAACCGATCGGATCTTTTCTTTTTATGGGACCGACTGGAGTGGGAAAGACCGAACTGGCAAAAACTCTGGCAGAATATATGTTTGATACGGAAAAAGCGATCATCCGCATCGATATGAGTGAATTTATGGAAAAACATTCTGTCGCTCGCTTGATCGGTGCACCTCCCGGCTACGTTGGATATGATCAGGGCGGCTATCTTACCGAGGCAGTTCGCAGAAAACCTTATAGTATAATTTTACTGGACGAGATCGAAAAAGCTCATCGCGATGTTTTCAACATTCTGCTGCAAATTTTGGATGATGGCAGATTAACCGATGGCAAGGGCAGAACGGTCGATTTCAAAAATACGGTTGTGATCATGACTTCCAATGTAGCTTCCCAACTGATCTATGAGATGAATGAAGAAAATGAAGATGAGATCAAAGATAAATTGAAAGAATCACTCAAACAATTTTTCCGTCCTGAATTTTTGAATCGTCTGGACGACATCATTGTCTTTCATCGATTGGATAAAAAACAGATCCGCCAAATCGTGAAATTGCAGCTCAAAAATTTACAGAAGCGCTTGAACGTGAAAAATATCAAACTGGAGTGCAGCGACGAAGCTCTGGATAAATTGACAGATGAAGGTTTCGATCCGCAATTCGGTGCCCGTCCGTTAAAACGCGTGATCCAAAAAGAGATCGAGAATAAGCTAGCTTTGGAATTATTGGAAGGTGATATCCTGCCTGATCAAAAAATTTTGGTCGATGTAGAAAACGGAAATTATATTTTTTTGAATGAAAAATAAAGAGCCTGCACATAAACGCAGGCTCTGATGAATAAACTCCGTAAAAACTACGTTTCCCTTTTGGCCTTATAACCAGCTTTATCAACGGCTTTGATGATCTCTTCATCGGAAAAATCACCTTCCAGGAAAGCTTGTTTTTTTGACAGAGATATCTCCACTTTTTCCACACCTTCAATCTCTTTAAGCGCAGAGTTTACGTTTGCCACACAGTGATTGCAGGTCATTCCTTCTACCAGATACGATTTTTTATTTTCATTCATCATGTTTTCCTCACCTATTTTTTTATCATTTATCTTCAACTTCAATTTTTTGTACAAAGAAATGAATAAAGCACCAGAAAATAGGAGCATCAATCCGAATAGAATAACATTATTTGAACTGTGTTCATGCATCATTTTCCTGCTTTGAAAAGAAACGAATTGAAAGATATAGTTCAAAGCAAATCCACCTAAAACAGCAAAAATCGACATTACAGAAAGATAGATCGCGATCATCTTTTTACCTAACGCTTTTCCGATCAAAGTTATCGTTGCAGCATTCGTAGCTGGTCCAACCACCAAAAAAACAAAAGCTGCTCCCGGTGAAATTCCTTTTGCGATCAAAGAAACAGCAATTGGAATGGAAGCGGTGGCACAAACATAGAGCGGAATGCCAAAAGCGATCATGATCAGCATTCCAGCCAAACCATTTCCACCAAAATCTGCGAAGAAATCATCAGGAATTGCAAAACTGATTATTCCAGCGAGGATTATGCCCACGATCAATTGCCAGGCAATATCATCCAGAAATTCACCAAAGGCATATTGGAAACCACCCAGCAATTTTTCCCAAACTCGATGTTTATGCGGTGTTTTGAGCTCACAAAGATCGCATTCAAATGAACTTTCAATTTTGTTTGATCCCACTTTCTCTTTTTTTGTCAAAAGATTCGTGACAACACCACCAATTATTCCCGTAACAAAAGCTGCAACTGGCCGAAAGATAGCGAAGATCGGTCCCATCAAGCCGTAAGTTGCAATGATGCTATCGATCCCTGTTTGTGGCGTCGAGATCAAGAAAGAAAGAGTTGCGCCTTTGGAAGCTTTCTGACGGCGTAAATACAATGCTGTCGGGATCACACCGCAGGAACAGAGTGGAAGTGGAACTCCCAGGATCGATGCTTTCACAACTGAAGCGAAATTGTTGCTTCCCAGATGTTTTGCAATCAGATCCTTTTTGAAAAAAATATGCAAGAAACCAGCAAAAGCCAAACCGATAAATAAATAGGGAGCTATATCCAAATAGGTTCTCCAAATCTCATTCAATAAATTCATTTTTTCACCTGATCAAGCGTTTAATTGTTTGCATCAATTCATCAACGACTGCGATATGTCCATTCTGGATCTGTTCGACAACGCAGCTTTCGATGTGTGCGCCGAGTAGTTTTTCGCCAGCAGCAATGAGCGCACTTTGCACTGCTGCGATCTGATTTAAAATATCATCGCAATAGATATCTTCCTGGATCATGCGGTTGATACCACGGATCTGACCTTCGATACGATTTAATCTATGCTTCATATCTTTTTTGAACTCGGCTGAATGATGAGCCGTGTCTGGATGACAAGCTTGACCTTTTACCATAATTCCTCCAAATACCCCAGCAGGGTATATGAGAAACTTAATTGTTTTTCAATTATACGCAAATTATTTGACCAAAAAAAATGAAAATAAATTTTCGTGTTATGAAAAATATTCTGGTTACAGGTGCAAATGGTTTTATCGGAAGCTCGTTAGTTAATGAGCTGAATAATTCCGAATATAATGTAACAGCTCTGGTCAGAAAAAGTTCCAATACGGAATTACTTTCAACTCAGAGCAAGATCAGATATATTGATTATCGAGATCAAAAAGAGCTTCAGAAAATATTTGAAGATCATCATATTCTGGTGCATTGTGCAGCTTTGACACGGGCAAAAAAGTGGAAAGATTTTCTGGAAATAAATGTGGAATTGACTCAAAAAATGGTCGAACTTTGCAATCGCACCGATGCAATGCAGCATTTCATTTTCATCAGCAGCCAAGCTGCAGCTGGTCCTGCTTCCAGCCTATCTGATCCAAAAAGAGAAGCTGATGAAGAAAAACCGCTAACCTACTATGGAAAAAGCAAATTTTTAGCAGAAAAATATATCAAGAAATTTTCTCGAAAGAATTGGACGATCCTTCGCCCAGTTTCGGTGTATGGACCTGGAGATCAGGATTTTTTACAATTATTCAAAATGATCAAAAAGGGTTTTTCTGCACAAATAGGTTTCCAAAAAAAATATTTTCAGACGATCTATATTTCCGATCTTATTGAGCTGATCATAAGAACTTTTGGTAATGAACGTTGCTATCAAAAGACTTTTTTTTTGGCAAATGAACCATTTATTAATGAAGAAGATTTTTCACAAATTATCGCAAAGGAAATGGATAAAAAAATCGTTAATATCAGGCTGCCGATTTCCCTGATCTCTTTAATTGCACAATTTCTGGATCTTCTTCACATTTTTTCTAAGCGTCCTGCAGTTTTAAATCGTCAAAAAGTAAAGGAATTTGCGCAAAGATATTGGCTTGTCGATACCAGCAAAACAAAGAGAATCCTCGATTTTTCTCATAAAAGTGAAGTTTCTCAGAATATAAAAAAAACAATTGCAGATTACAAAAAGAGGGGATGGTTATGAAAAAGCTTTGGATTATAATCCTGCTAACTTTGTCGCTATTTATGACAGCAGAAGAGAAAATTGCAAAAACTGAGAATGATCTGGAAAATAGCGAAGAAGTTCAGGCAGATTCTTTGGGCAAAACTAATTTGGAATTACAGCGAGATGTAGAAAAATATCTTCAAGAAAAAAAGCAAACGCCCTTTTTTCCTTTTCTATTGAAAAAAGAAAATTTTCATTTGAAATCATTGTCACTTCTTTCAGCGCATTTTGTGAAAAATGGATTCAGCATTTTTCCGTTTCAGATCGAAACTACACATTTTCTCCAAAATTTTTTCCCTTTCTATGATATCAGAAATCGTGGGAATCTTATTTTTTTTCGTAAAGATCATTATCGTTTACCCGTTTCTGTGACGCAAGCGAATCTGGGCTTGGGAGATGTCAATATGAACCACGCTTTTGTGGAATTTGAGAAAGGCAATGTTCTGGGTCTGGAAGGATTGCACTTGGAATTTGGTTATCTGGGACAGCAAGGCAATTGGCTGGGCGTTAACGAAAAATCTGCGAATAGCGATCATCACATATTTTATGATTGGAAAGAATTTTGCTTTCATTATTTCGGCGCGCAGATTGATCAAAAAACGGCGATCAACAATCTGATGAATACAAATCATTTTCCAGACGAAGAAATCCCGGAGAAATTCTTTGATCATAATTTACTCTTGGAAAATCCTTATCTCGATCTCGGCTTTCGTTACGAAGAAACTGAGATTGATACGATAAAACAGATCACACGTTCCTTTTTAATGAAAAAAGAATTTATCTGGAACAACCTTGATCTTCAGCTTGGATTCGAACATTTTCATTATCCAAAGCAAAAAAATGATTTCCAGATTTATCGTATCAATCAAACTTTTAAGCGTAGTATCTTTGGAATTGAAAGCGATGTTCTATACAAAGACAATTCTTATAATAATTATTATTTCCGATCAGATATTGAAATTGGCAAAGATTTTACATTTTTCTCTAAATATCAAAAATTTAAAAATGAATGGTCAGATCAGAATTTTCTTGGTTATGGAATTTCATTTCAGGATTCTTTGCGAAATATCGAATTGCAGCTCGGAAATTGCATAGATGAATTCCAGAAATATTTCGGGAAAATAACCAATAATTCTTTTTTTCTTTTCGATCATTTTTATTTGCGATTGCAAAATATACTCATTTACGATGATGATGAGATCACTTATACGGCAAGAGAAAACGTCACATCGTCACCGAGTTGGCAATTGCAGAACAAGTTTGAAATTATTTTTCCTTTGAACTATGATAATCAGATCATTTTGGGTTTTGATCAATTTTACATTTCTGTTTTTGATTATAGACTGGATAAACAGCTCTTTCGCAGTTCGAGCTCCTATTTAGACGGATATCTTGCCATTCAGATCACAAAAAGATTTCGGATTCAACTCGATGCTCAGAATTTGACAGCAGAAGAATATCTTTTCAATTATCCTGTTTCCTATCAATTTCCAGAAACACATTTTAATTTTTTTATAGAATGGCAATTTGTTAATTAGAGAGGTTGTATGAATTTTAGAAGCTATATTTTTTTGGCGATATTGATCGTTTTCTCCTGTTTCGTCAGCATTTTAGTAGCACGTTTTTTGCAGGTAGAAATCTGGGATTTACAGGGAAATGGTTTTCAATACATCATTTTTTCTTTGTTATTGAGTTTTGTTTATTTCACTCACAAAAACCTGCGCAAGACTGATATCCTGCTGGTTATCATAGGTTTTACTTTGATCTACATTTTCTTGTTGAACAAGAGTGAATTTCGGCTTCGATTAGGCGGTCTATTACCTCTTGGAATATATATCTTTGTGCTTTTTTCCACTATTTCCATGATCTTCATTAAATTGTGGTTTTTAAGTTCAAATAAACTTGCTGCTCTCTCTTTCAGCATTTTGGCGGCAATTGACTACAGTTTTGTTTACGCAATTTTATATCTATTCTTGAAGATTCAGCTCAGTGGACAGGCGATCTTGAATAATTTTATGCTTGCTTTTCCGATGTTTATTTCGATCGGGGTTGCCTTTCATCTGGCAGAATTGATCATGGCAAAATTGGATAAAGCCTTTTTTGAAGAACCTTCTGATCGAATTCAGTCAGATGATGAAAATGATCAATAATTGAAAATACTTCCCCCGATAAATTCTCTCAGGATCGAATTGGATGGTACCAGATCATCCTGGATGTTTTCAATGTGTTCCAGAATGCTTTGTAATCTTTGAGCTTCCATAAAAACGCTGCAACGATTCGATATCTTTTTCATCAGTGGCATAATATATTTTTTTAGAACTCCCAATTCATAAGTGAGACTGCTATTGAACATGAAATCAGCATTTTCCTGGAAAGGAAAGATATTTTTTTCTTCACCAGCACGGACCGATCTCCAGCTGTTCAAAGTGTTTTCTGGTGAATGTCCACGATATTTATAATCACGAACTATTCGGCGGAATTTTCTGGAATCTGTAGTTGGAATGCGGTTATGAGAATCGATATTTAGATTATTCAAAGCGCTGACGTAGATCATGATCTTTTGATTGAACGGAACCGATGAAGTCAACGTTTTATTCAAACCATGAATTCCTTCCATGATGATCAGCTCATTTTCTTCTAATTTCAAATTTGAATAGTTTTCTTCTCGCATACCATTCACGAAGTTAAATTTCGGAAGTTCGATCATTTTACCTTGCAAAACTTTTGTGAGATGTTCATTTAGAAGTTCCAGATCAAGAGCTCGAATACTTTCAAAATCATATTCTCCATTAGCTTTGCGAGGTGTCCTATCACGCGGTAAAAAATAATCGTCCATGCTGATGATCTTTGGAATGATGCCATTAACTCGCAATTGCACTGAAAGTCTTTTGGCAAATGTGGTTTTACCGGAAGATGAAGGTCCAGCAACAAGTACAAGCTTGATCACTTTGCGTTGAGAAATGTCATTGGCAATCGCAATGATTTTTTTTTCGTGTAAAGCTTCTTCGATCTGGATCAAGTCTTTGATCTTATAATTTTGGACTGCTTCGTTCAAAGCGCTAACATTGTGGAGCGAAAGGATATTCAACCATTTATCATGTTCCTGATGAGTTTTGAAAAGCATCCGCGGAAAGCTGAACTCTTTTTTAACTGTATCTTTGCCGGCAGTCGGGAAGCGTAAAATTAAACCTGGAGAATTATAAGTTAGCTCAAATGCTTTGATGATCCCAGTATTATGAGCTAATTGTCCAACAAAATAATCATAATATTCATCGCATTCATAAAATTTCATTTTTTCATATTTAATGTTTTTCTGGATATCTTTTCTATTCATCTTTTCAGCAATTTTTTTTGCTTCATCTGGTTCGAAAAACTTTTTATAGATCGGAAGTTTCTTTTCGGTGATATTATTAAATTCTTCACCCAAATCTAAAATCTCTTGCTCTGTGAAAGTATAATCGATGATCTCCGCATAAACTCCGTCACCGATCGAATGTTCAATGACAAGTTCTTGCTCAGGAAATACACGATTAAAAGCAAAGCAGAGGATAAAGATAGCGGTATCTTTGTAGATCTGATTGCCCTCATCAGAAGTGACAGTTATAAAGTCAATACAATTGCAACTATTAACTTTTTCGTTGAGATTGATATACTGATTATCCTGCTTAGCAGCAATAATTTTATCGATCGGAATATCAAGCTCGGATATTACTGAAAGAACTTTTTCATCTTTTTTTATTTCTAAAATTTTATGGTCTTTGCCATTTATCTTGATATTAGTCATTACCAACTCCTATATTAACAAACTATTTTGGATTTCTGGATAATTTCTCTCGTCTTTATAACATTAAAGCTACAAAGTTTGGAAGAATCTGATGAGATTCTCGCGACCTTTGTTGCTTTTTTCTCTGTGAAAAATTCTAGAAAAATGAGAAAGATAAGCAGGATATTCTTCGTGAGAAAAAATGAGATATTCTTAAAATCATATCCATTATAATTATCCAGAACCCAAAGATCGAATTTTCTTCTTTTTCTTATTGAGTCAAGTGTTTATGTGTAATTCACGAAATTCTAAAAAAAATTCTGACTCTAACCTTAACCATTAAACCTTGAGCAAATTCAATTTATTCACATCGATCTTTTCATTCCCGTTCAGATATATTGGAAATAATTTTTGCAGCTTTATGAAAAATATAAAAATGACACAGATATCATCTCAGTACCGGATATTTATTTGATTTGAATGACATTTTGGATATTGCTTTTTTATGATTCTTAATAAAATGTGCGGTTAAATAATTTATAAATAATTAGTTAACATACATTTTAGCAATCATTTTTTGTTTGTTAAACCATTGTTTTCATCAAATATTCAAAGTATAATTTGTTATGAATTTCATGATTTCCAATGTTCAATAATTTTTCAGTAGTTCATTGACAAGAAAAGCCACCTTAATTTTTTTGAAAAGCTAAATAAATCATTTCTGGGGGATATATGAAAAATATCAGAAATATAGCATTTGTTGGAGCTACCGGCGCAGGAAAAACCAGCTTAGCTGAACAGATCCTGTATAATGCCAAAGTTACGACAAGAGTTGGTAAGATTGAAGAAGGCAACACGGTAATGGATTTCAATGCTGAAGAAATTGAGCGTCAAAGTTCAGTTTCACTCAGTATAGCTCAATTTGATTGGAAAAAATGTAAGATCAATTTACTTGATACACCGGGTGTGGGTGATTTTGTGGTAGAACAAATTTCTGCCGCGATCGCCAGCGAAATCACTTTGTTCGTTGCAAATGCAGCAGCAGAATTTGAAGTGAGTTTAGAAAGATCGCTGGAACTACTGGCAGATCGCCCCATCGTGAAAGGATTGATCATAAACCGTATGGATAGCGAAGGCGCTGATTTTAACAAAGCGTTAGAAAGAATTCGTGAAAATACAGATATCAATCCTGCTCCGATCATGATCCCAATAGGCTCTGAACACCGTTTTGAAGGCATTATCGATATTGCAAAAGGAAAAGCATTTAATAATGGAGAAGAAATTGATATCCCAGAAAATATGAGTGAACAGGTAGAAGAAAGTAGATTGGAATTGATGGAAGCCATTGCCGAAAGTGATGATCAGCTTCTGGAGAAATATTTTGAAGCTGGTGAACTTTCCAAAGAAGAAATGACCAACGGATTGCAAAATGCGATCAAAAATGGAAAACTCATTCCCGCTTTTGCCACTTCTGCTTCCAAAAATATTGGTATTATTGACCTGATGAACGCCTTTGTGGAATATCTTCCTTCACCTGCTGATAGAAACGAGATCACGATCCAAAAAGATGAGAATGAAACCAAGATCAAAGTCTCTGAAAATGATGATCTTCTTGCCTATGTTTTCAAATCATTCTCTGACCCAAAAGTGGGTGATATGGCCTATGTTCGTGTTTTTTCTGGAAAATTGACTAACGGCTTGGATATCTATGTTCCAGAAAAAGATAATAAAGATCGGATTGGCTCGATGTATCAAGTTTTAGGAAAAAATCGCCAGGAAGCTGATGAGATCAACACCGGAGATATCGGTGGTCTGGTGAAAATGAAATATGCACGCAGCTTCAATTCAATCGTTCTTCCAAATTCCAAAATGAGATTCCATGAAATAGAATTGCCGTCATCAGTTTACTGGCAATCGATCAAAGCAGCAAATCAGCATGATGAAGACAAAATCGGTTCTGCTTTAACAAAACTCCTCGATGAAGATCCTACTTTGAACGTCAATATGAACAAAGAAACTGCTGAAAATGTGATCTCGGGATTGGGAGAACAGCAGATCGGATTGCTGCAAAAGAGGTTAAGATCAAGATTCAAGATTGAAGCAGATCTAAAAATTCCAGCAGTTCCTTACAAAGAAACAATATCTAAAAACGCCGATGTGAACTATCGACACAAAAAACAATCTGGCGGAAAAGGACAATATGCTGAAGTTTATTTTAAAGTAAAACCAAAAGCGCGTGGTGAAGGATTTGAATTCATCAATTCAGTCGTTGGTGGAAGGATTCCCACAAAATTTATTCCAGCAATAGAAAAAGGACTACTTGAGATCATGAAAGATGGCATCGTTTCTGGAAATCCGATCGTTGATATCAGCGTCGAAGTTTATGATGGGACTTTCCATGATGTGGATTCTTCTGAAATGGCGTTTAAGATCGCTTCCTGGAATGCATTGAAAAAGGCTTTTTCCATTGCTAAACCAATCCTGCTGGAGCCTGTCCATAAAGTCAAGATCATCATCCCCGATGAATATATGGGTGACGTGATGGGTGATATTTCGACCCGACGCGGAAAAATTCAAGGTATGGAAAATAAAGGCAAAAAACAAATACTTAATTCTGAAATGCCTTTGGCAGAACTAATGAATTATTATCCCGCCCTGAAATCTCTAACGCAAGGAAGAGGAAGATTCACACAAGAGTTTTCTCATTATGAAAAAGTTCCAAATGAAATTGCCCAAAAAGTGATATCTGAAGCAAAAAAAGAAGATTAAAATGAATTGACCACCTTGCAGAATTTGGCTCTGCAAGGTGGGATCAGGTAATTTTATGAGATATCACACAGATAAAACGAAATTATTACCATCTATTGACAGTGCCCTTAAAATTTTAAAATGAATAGACCAAAAATTTTTGTTGATTTATTCAGCGGAACTTCCTCAGTAGAAAAAAGTTACGAAAGGAAGAAGCTTTTTTACAATTGAGAATGCAAAAATTGATTTATTATTCTTTCAATATCTGGTAAATTTTAATAATTACGATGATAAAATGGGACGAAGATAAATAAAATATTGATTATATAAACTGTATAATGTAATATTGGAGGTGTATTATTTCCGGTCACAATAAATGGAGCTCGATAAAACACAAAAAACAAGCTGCCGATAAAAAGAAAGGTAAGATCTTCACAAAATTGGTCAAAGAGATCATTGTTTCTGCACGTGACGGAGGTGGTGACCCTGAAATGAATCCACGGCTACGTCTTGCTATCACCAACGCCCGTAACGAAAATATGCCAAATAATAACATTGAAAAAGCGATTAGAAAGGGAACTGGCGATTTGGAAGGTGTTAATTATGAACAAAACAACTATGAAGGTTATGGACCAGGTGGTGTGGCGATATTTCTGGAAACACTCACGGATAATAGCAAACGCACAGTATCGGACATCAGACACGTTTTCAGTAAACATGGAGGTCATCTTGCAGAAACAGGATCGGTTGCCTGGATGTTTGAACAAAAGGGATTGATCGAAATATTGAATGAAAATTTAGACGAAGATGAGCTGATGATGGCTGCGCTTGAAGCGGGTGCCGAAGATTTGGAAAATGAAGATGATCGCTTTTTGATCTTCACAGAATATTCCAAATTGCACGAAGTTCTCGCAGCTCTGGAAAAAGAAGACTTCAAAATCGAAAAAGCTGAATTGACCAGAATTCCAAAAAACACTATAAATGCTGATGAGTTTGCTGAAAAGTTGATCCGATTGATAGAGCAATTGGAAGATCTGGATGATGTGCAAAAAGTTTTTGCCAACTACGAAATCTCTGATGAAGTTTTTGCTGAAATGGAAAATTGATCAAGGGTGATTAATTGACGATATTAGGAATCGATCCGGGAAGTTATAATTTTGGATATGGCATTTTGCAATTGAACAAAAGACAAATCGTTGCTGCTGGTTGTGACTCGGTAAAAATTTCAAGAAAATTAATATTAGCAGAAAGATTGACTGAAATTTATCGTGAAATGAATAGGATCATCAAAGAATATAAACCTGACATTGCAGCTATAGAAACAATTTTTTATGGCAAGAACATCAAATCCGCTTTCACTTTGGGACATGCTCGAGGAACGATGATGTTGGCTCTGGCAAATCAAAATATCGAGATCAGAGAATTCTCTCCCCGGGAAGTGAAAAAAGCTGTCGTAGGAAATGGAAATGCTGCCAAAGAACAAGTAAAATATATGGTTAAACATATTTTGAACATTGATATCACTCAAAAAACTCAAGATGCAACGGACGCCCTTGCCGTTGCTCTTTGTGAATATAACAAAGAAAAATATCGCTTATGATCGCCTATCTTGAAGGAAAGATAATAAATAAAAAACCAGTAAAAGTAATTTTGCTTTGCAATGGTGTGGGATTTGAAGTAAATATACCACTCACAACATTTGACATTTTGCCAGCAACTGGCGAGATAACGCAGCTTCATATTCATTATTCTTTCAATGAAAATGATGGTGTTAAACTCTTTGGTTTTATTTCCAAAAATGAAAAAGAGATGTTTGGAAAATTATTAAACATTTCAAAGATTGGACCAAAGATCGCTCTTTCCATACTTTCCGCACTTAAACTGGAAGACCTGATCATGGCAATTCAGACGAAAGATGTCAGCTTGCTTTCCACCGTGCCCGGCATTGGAAAAAAATCTGCAGAACGCTTGATCATAGAATTAAAAGATAAGATCAACGAAATCGAGATCAAAGGAAGTTCTATTCCAGAAATGGAAGAAACAAATACCTTATTTTCTGAAGCAGAGTCTGCTTTGATAACTTTGGGCTACAAAAAATTCATCGTTGCAAAAACCTTGCGTAAATTATTGAAAGAAAATAATTTCAAAAGCTCTGAGGAGATTATCAAGGCAGCAATAAAAACATTGTATAAAAAGAGATAAATATGATAAATATTCGCAAAGAAGCTTATTTGATCATCAAGAAAGTCCTCTCAAAAAATATTTTTTCTGATAAATTACTCAAACAAATGACCAGGAAATTGCATTCAGCAGGAAAAAATGCTGACCTTTTGTATTTTATGGTCAAAGGCGTGATCAAAATGCAGAAAAATCTTGAGTTCATAGCTTCTCAATTCACCGATCCAAAAAAATTCTGCAAAACCGACGATAAGATAAAATACTTGTTGTATTTAGGATTGTATCAAATGCGTTACAGCGATAATATTCCCGAACATGCTGCTGTGAATGAAACGGTGAAGCTGGCAAAAGATCTTTATAATCAGAAAATCGCTAATTTTGTAAATGCAGTATTACGATCCTATCAAAAATCTCCAATTATAAATTATCCCCAAAAAACGAGTGAAAGATTATCTTTGGAATATTCCTTTCCGCAAAAAATGGTGGAAGCTTGGATTGAAAATTGGGGAGAAGATCGCGCTGAAGAATTTTGTATGTATTCAAATGATGTACCCCAGCTTCACGTCAGAAATAATAGATTAGCTCAACAAAAATCTGAACTGATGCGTTATTTCAATGATCGAAGCATTCTATTCAAGGAAAGCGAATTTTCATCGGATGTATTGATCTCTAATCAAGCCCGCAAAATTTTGAATGATCCTGCCTTCGAATCTGGAAAATATTCCATCCAAGATAGTTCTGCAGCTCTTGTCATCGAATTGATGCAACCGCAAAAAAAAGCTTCTGTGCTTGATCTTTTTGCAGCTCCTGGTGGCAAAACTTCTTATATTGCCGAAAAAATGGAAAATTCAGGCGAGATCATCGCGGTAGATAAAATTCCCAATAAAACCAAAAAGATCAAAAGAGCGATCAGAAGATTGAAACTGAAAAATGTGAAGACGATCACAGAAGATGCCTTTAAATACGGTCCGATCGCGCCTGCTTATGATTTTGTATTATTGGATGTTCCTTGCTCAGGTTGGGGTGTTCTGCAAAAAAAAGCAGAGTTGCGCTGGCAAAAGAATCAGAATATGAAAGAGATTTTGAAACTACAGCGTAATGCTTTGAAACGTGGCGCAGAATTTGTAACGCCAGGTGGGTTCTTGATCTACAGCACTTGCACCTTGAATGAAGAAGAAAATGAAAAAATGGTTTCAGATTTTCTCGAAAAAAATAAAAATTTCAATTTGATCCCAGCAAACAAACATTTGCCCAAAGAAATCACAGAAAATGGTTTTTTGAAAACGCTTCCATTCCTGCATAATATGGATGGCGCTTTCGCAGCAAAAATGCAAAAAGAGGATTGATCATGAAAAAAAACCAAAAAAAAATTCCCGCTTTCTTAGCAGCTATCGGCATTTTGATCGTTGTTTTTTTGATCGCATTTTTCAGCACAGACCTGATCATGAAATTACTCGTCGGACACAGAAACGAAGTGGATGTTCCAAACATTATCAATATGGATTACGATGTAGCCCGGAAAAAATGCGGTGACCTGAAATTATACGTAAAAAAAATTGATACAATCTCAGATGAAAATATTGAAAAAGGAAAGATCATTTCCCAAAAACCGCATCCGGCGATAACAACCAAAAAACATCGAACGATTGAAGTTGTTGTGAGCAGTGGTCCTCAACATGTCCGAATTCCATTTTTGGAAAATCTCACGATCCTGCAAGCAAGATTGCGATTATCAAATGTGGGTTTACAATTGGGCGAGAAGATCTACCGCTATTCCGAAGAGGTGCAAAAGGACAAAGTTATTTATTCGCGTCCGATGGCAGATGAAATGGTGCCAAAGAGCAGTGAAGTGGATATTATTGTGAGTTTGGGAAAATATCGATCATCTAATCAATCTCAGGATAAATGGAAGCAATTACTGGAAGAATAGATCGATATTAGACGCCTCTTTTTGTTCGTGTTTTTGAAAAATATTATCACTTAAAATTTCCCAAAAAAAAAATAATTTTGCTCATTTTTCTGAATAAATTATTTCTCTCTGCTATCTTGCTGTGATTAAATAAGTTATAAATCTCTTAAAGTAGAATTATCAATTGACTTCATTATCGCTAACTTTATGCAAATAAAATAGTTGACACTTTTTCAATTAAAAAACTTATAGTTCTTAAATTCAACGCGAATTTTCGAGATTGAATTAATTCAAATAAAGAGGTTTGATTATGTCTGATGACAAATACACAGCGAAGAATATCAAAGTCTTAAAAGGACTGGAAGCGGTACGAAAACGCCCAGCGATGTATATCGGTGGAACTGGTGAAAGAGGTCTGCATCATTTAGTTTACGAAGTTGTAGATAATAGTATTGATGAAGCTTTGGCTGGTTATTGCGATACGATCTCAGTAGTCCTTCAAAAAAATGGTAGTGCTTCGATCGAAGACAATGGACGTGGAATTCCTGTCGAAAATCATGGCACCGAAAAAGTCCCAGCTGTCCAGGTGGTAATGACTGTATTACATGCTGGCGGAAAATTCGATGATAAATCCTACAAAGTTTCTGGTGGTTTGCACGGAGTAGGAGTTTCGGTTGTAAATGCGCTTTCATCACGATTGGATGTGGAAGTTTATAAATCTGGCCAGATCTATCATCAATATTATGAGAAAGGAATACCAAAGAAAGAATTGGAGATCATTGGTAACACTGAAAAAACTGGAACGAAAACGGTTTTCTTTCCAGACGAGACGATATTTGAAACCACCGAATTCAGTTTTGATTATCTTTCGGTCAGATTGCGTGAACTGGCATTTTTGAATAAAGGTGTTCAAATCCAATTGATCGATGAAAAAACAGACAAGAAACATATTTTCCAATATGATGGCGGAATAAAATCTTTTGTGCGGTATTTAAATGAAAACAAGAAAGTGATCTTTGAAGATCCTATCTATGTGGAAGGAAAGAAAAATGGTGCTGAATTTGAAGTTTCCATCCAATATAATGAAGGATTTCAAGAGATCATAAATAGTTTTGCAAATAATATTCATACCATCGAAGGCGGAACTCATTTGAGTGGTTTTAAAAGCGGTTTGACGCGGGCAATCAATAATTATATAAAAAATGAGAATTTACTCAAAAACGAAAAAGTCAATCCAAGCGGTTCTGATATTCGCGAAGGACTGACGGCAGTGATCAGTGTGAAATTGCAAGATCCCCAATTTGAAGGACAAACGAAAACAAAACTACAAAATAATGATATTGACGGGATCGTCAGTTCGATCGTCTATGAAAAACTGAATGAATTTCTGGAAGAAAATCCAGCAATAGCAAAAAAAATATCAATGAAAGCGATCTTGGGAGCGCGTTCCAGGGAAGCAGCTCGTAAAGCACGAGAATTGACCAGACGGAAATCAGTTCTGGAAAGTGGCTCTCTGCCCGGAAAATTAGCTGATTGTTCGATTCAAGATCCTTCTCAAACAGAGATCTTTCTGGTCGAGGGAGATTCTGCTGGCGGTTCTGCAAAAATGGGTCGTGATCGCGCTTTTCAGGCTGTTTTACCGCTATGGGGAAAAATGCTGAATACAGAAAAAGCACGCATTGACAAAGTTTTGAATAACGACAAGATCCAGCCTGTGATCTTGGCTTTGGGCGCTGGTATCGGTGAAGAATTCGATATTTCTAAATTACGCTATAATAAAGTGGTGATCATGGCCGACGCTGATGTTGACGGGCAGCATATCGCCACCTTACTATTGACTTTCTTTTTCCGCTATATGCGTCCGCTTGTAGAAAACGGGCATGTTTATATTGCGAAACCACCATTATTCCTCGTTCAAAAAGGTAGGATGAAAAGATATGTTTATTCGGAGCACGAACGCGATCAAGCGATCAAAGAATTAGATTCACGCGGTCTTCACATTCAGCGTTACAAAGGATTGGGTGAGATGAATGCAGATCAATTGTGGGAAACCACGCTTGATCCAGATAAAAGGATACTCACATCTGTGCGCATTGATGATGCAATCGAAGCAGATCGAATGTTCACAATATTGATGGGTGATGAAGTTGCACCGCGCCGAAAATTTATTCAGGAAAATGCGAAATACGTTGATATAAAAGAAATTTCATAAAGAGGAAAAAATGATACACGATAGATCAAGAATTGAATTATTGGAAATCGAAGATGTTTTGAAAAGATCCTATTTAGAATATTCGATGAGCGTGATCGTTTCCAGAGCTTTGCCTGATGTTCGTGATGGTTTGAAACCTTCTCAACGCAGGATTTTATATGCTATGAAACAATTGAATTTGCAACCTGGTAAAGGTTTCAGAAAATGTGCAAAAATTGCTGGTGATACTTCTGGAAATTTCCATCCGCATGGCGAGCAAGTCGTTTATCCCACACTTGTAAGAATGGCGCAACCCTGGAGCTTGCGTTATATGCTGATCGAAGGTCAGGGAAATTTTGGATCGCAGGATGGCGATCCACCAGCAGCTATGCGCTATACCGAAGCACGCTTGCAAAAAGCTTCGATCGATCTTATGGAAGATTTGGAAAAAAATACTGTCGATTTTCATCCAAACTATGACGAAACGCGAGAAGAACCAGTTGTATTTCCATCAAAATTTCCCAATCTAATAGTTAATGGAAGTTCCGGAATTGCAGTCGGAATGGCCACGAATATGCCACCTCATAATGTCGGAGAAGTCTGTGATGCGATCAATGCTTATGTCGATAATCCCGAAATCACACCGACCGAATTTATGAATTATATTCAGGGACCAGATTTTCCTACCGGCGGTTACATCATCGGTAAAAAAGGAATTGTCAATTATTTCAATACAGGTCATGGTCGCATCATAATGCGTGGTAAGGCAGCGATTGAGAAAAAAAATAATGGTACTGAAATGATCGTTGTCACAGAAATTCCGTACATGGTTTCCAAAACAACGCTCATCGAAAAAATCGTGCAAGTCGTCAAATCAAAAAAAATCGATGGCATCAGCGATATCAGAGATGAATCTGGCAGACAGGGAATGCGCTTGGTGATCACGATAAAGCGAAATTATGAAGCAGATTCTGTTCTTCAAAAATTATATAAATTCACCCAATTACAAACAAGTTTCAGCGTCAATAATCGAGCACTCGTCGATGGCGTTCCTAAAATCCAAAATATTAAAGATCTGATCAAAAACTATGTTGATTTTCGTCATGAAGTAGTGGTGCGGCGTACAGAATTTGAACTGGATAAAGCAGAAAAGAGAATGCATATTTTGGAAGGATATCGCATCGCTTTGGATAACATCGATGAAGTGATCGAAACGATCCGCAATTCCAAAACAACAGAAGATGCATTGAAAAATTTACAAAATAAATTCGAATTGTCCGAAATACAAGCGAAAGCGATTTTAGACATGCGATTACAGAAATTGATCGGACTGGAACGCGAAAAAATCGAAGATGAATATCGAGAGATCGTGAAAACAGTTAAAAAATTACGTGAAATTCTGGCACAAAAAGAATTACGCATGAAAATCATAAAACGAGAGATCAATGAGATCAAAGAAAAATATTCTGATCTCAGAAGAACAACGATCCTCGAAGGTTCAGGATTGATCAATACCGAAGATATGATCGCTGACGAAGATATGGTCGTGTTGATCAGCCATCAAGGTTATATCAGAAGATTGCCGATCCGAACTTATCGCAAACAAGGCCGAGGTGGAAAAGGTCTTGCTGGTGGTAATTTGAAAGAAGAAGATTTTATCGAAAGCATTTTCGTAGCTTCCACTCATGCCTATATTCTCTTCTTCACCGATCTGGGAAAATGTCACTGGCTGAAAGTTCATCAAATCCCAAAAGTCAGTCGCCTGGCGCGCGGAAAAGCTATCGTGAATCTGCTGCAAATGGAAAAAGATGAAAAATTGGAAGCTTACGTGACGGTGAGAGATTTTGCTTCTCCTCATTTCGTGACGATGGCTACTAAAAATGGTAGAATAAAAAAATCAGAACTCAGCGCTTTTTCACATCCACGTGTAACTGGCATCATTGCGATCAAACTCGTTGAAAATGATCAATTGATCGACGCAAAGATCACGGAAGGCGATAATGATATTATCCTGGCAACAAGAAATGGCTTTGCCAATAGATTCCATGAAACTGATGCCAGAGCGATGGGAAGAAATTCGCAAGGCGTGCGTGGAATAACCTTGCGAGGTGATGATAGAGTGGTTGCTATGGTCGTGATCAAAAGAGAAGGAACATTACTTTCCATCAGCGAAAATGGCTACGGTAAACGCACCGAAATATCTGACTACAAAGTTACCAAAAGAGGATCAAAAGGCGTGATTACACTCAAAACGACAGAAAGAAATGGTAAATTGATCTCACTATTGGAAGTAGTAGATAATGATGATTTGATGATCGTGACTAAAGAAGGTATGGTGATAAGGCAAGCAGTAGATAGAATTTCAGTGATCGGAAGAAATACTCAAGGCGTGAGATTGATCTCACTCAATAACGAAGATCAGGTCTATGATGTGGCACGGATCTTCACTGAAGAAGAAAAAGAGATCGAAGAAGCTGAAGAAAAGGATAAAGAAAAAGAAAAACATGAAAAGGGTAATGAAGAGAACCCAGAAAACAAAGATATCTCAGATGAATTAGAAATTGATTTTGGACTTGACGACTAAATTGACGTTAAAAAGGATAGAGATAGAATTCATCTCTATCCTTTTTTTTTGGAGAATTATTATGAAAAATAAACTGATCATTGCAATTTTTTCGGGTTTGATTTTTTTTAGTTTTGGTTGTTCCATAAAATACTTACCCGTTCCTTCTCCTGAGATAACCATCACGGAAGATTTTGCCGTCTTTAAAACAAATGAGATGACGATCGCTGTCGAAAATAGATATTGGATAAAAGAACCTCAAAATCTAACAGATTATTTTACTACTTTTTATGTTACAATAAAAAATCATTCTGCTGATGTAATCAATATCAGTGCTGATGATATCAGCTTGTTGGATGAAAGAGAAAATCAATTTGATCCCGTCAGTATGAACTACATCGAAAAAATGCTGTTACCTAAACAATTGGAATATTTGCTGATCTCCAACATTGAAGACAACGATATTTTTGATAATGATTCGCTTCTGGACGAAATGAAAAATGACCGCAATGAGTTTCTTGAACAATGGCGCGAAGCAAAAAGAAACTTGATAACTTATTCGTTCAATTTTGGAAGTATCAAACCCGGTGCTCAAAAATCTGGATTCATTTTCTTCCCAAAACTGGAAGCAAAAAATGAAACTTGTAATATTAACTTCCTGAATAAGAATATTCCCTTCATCCGCAGTGATAAGAAAGAATGAAAAAGAAATTTTAATCACCAAATTAATGCAAATTCGTTTTCTGAAGCTTTTTTATTTTACCGTCTAATTGTTTTTTACCACCATTTGATTTTTCATTTTCCTAAAAAATAAAATGGTGCAGAAGAGGGGACTCGAACCCCTACAGGCGTATTGCCCACTAGACCCTGAACCTAGCGTGTCTACCAATTTCACCACTTCTGCACAAAAAAGTATGAAAAATTTTCCTCTCGATTAGCGTCAAGAAAAATTTCAAGCAATAATCTTGGTATTCTCTCTGCTCAGAAAAAAAATAATTCTTGTTTAAAACACTTTTTTCTTGACTCTATTAAAGCTGATTATTTCTGGATTCAAGTATTGAAAATATCTTCGGGGCAGGGTTGAATTCCCGACCGGCGGTGATAGTCCGTGAATCAGGATTTGCCTGATCGATTCGGTGAAATTCCGAAACCGACAGTAGAAGTCTGGACGGGAGAAGATATAAAGCCCCGATGAGCGGGGTATTTTTTTTATCCCTTCATCGGTCACTATTCTCCTGAACAAACAACTGCCCAAAGGAATTATGATGGATTATATGAAATTGGCTTTGGAGCTTGCCGAAAAATATCGTGGTAAAACTTCACCAAACCCGCTGGTAGGAGCGGTCATTGTCAAGAACGGCAAGATCATTGGAAAAGGTGCACATCAAAAAGCTGGAGAATCACACGCTGAAGTTTTTGCTTTAAAAGAAGCGGGAGAGAATTCAAAAAATGCCACAATGTTCGTAACTTTGGAACCGTGCTGTCATCACGGAAAAACACCACCTTGTACAGAGCAGATTATTGCAGCTGGTATTAGAAAAGTTGTGATTGCGTTGCAAGATCCAAATCCCTTAGTAGCAGGGAAAGGAATTGCTCGTTTGCGTGCTGCTGGAATTGATGTGCAAATAGGTCAAAGGCAGGCTGAAGCGCAACAGCAAAATGAAGTTTTTTTACATTATATTCGAACCAAAACTCCTTTTGTGATCGCAAAAGCAGCACTTTCTTTGGATGGAAAAATTGCTGCAACAAATGGAGATTCCAAATGGATCTCCAACGAAATATCACGACAGAAAGTTCATCAGCTCCGCAGTTTTGTTGATGCGATCTTAATTGGCAAAAATACGTTTTTAAAAGACGATCCATCATTAAATGTTCGTTTAGAAAAAATTTGGGAAGGGCCACAAAAGATCATAATAATTCCAAAATTGGATATTGCAGCACAAGAAATTTCTAATAAAAAAGTTTATAAAAATTCAATTACAAGATCATTGATCATTGCTTGTCATCATGATTTTCTGACCGCAGAGAAAAAAGCTGAATTCCAAGAAAAAAAAATCGAATTGATCGCTGTTGCAGGAAAAAAAAATGCAATTGATCTGTCACAGCTTTTGTACAAATTAGGCAAAAAAGAGATAACAAGTCTGCTGATCGAAGGTGGAAGCAAAATATTCACAGAATTTTTGCAGGCAAGAGTCATCAATAAATTTCATCTTTTTTCTGCACCAATTTTTCTGGGAAATGCGGGAATACCATTTCTTCAAGATTTACAGATCAATTCGATCAAAGCTGCCGTCAAATTGCAATCAATAAAAATTGATAAACTGGAAAAAAATGTTCTCTGGACTGGATATTTGAAATAGCGAGGTAAAAATGTTCACAGGTTTGATTGAAGAAATAGGAAAGATTATCGTTCAAAAGAATAATACGATCAAAATTTCCTGCGATAAGATCCTGGAAAATATCAAGATCGGTGAAAGTGTTTCAGTAAACGGCGTTTGCCTTACAATTAGCGAATTTACTACTAATTCAATTTCAGCTGATGTAATGCCGATCACTTTGGAAAAATCCAATCTGGGAAAAATGCAGAGAATGGAATATGTCAATCTGGAGCGTGCTCTGCGTCTGGATAACAGATTGGGAGGACATTTGGTGAGCGGTCATATTGATGGAACTGTCTCAATCCAGAAGATTTATCGATCAGGATCTGCAAATATTATCAGGTTTGAATTGCCCGAAGCAAAAAGAAAATTTTTGATACCAGAAGGTTCAATCGCCTTGAATGGCATCAGCTTAACAGTTGCTGCAATTGGAAAGGATTTTTTCGAAGTTTCACTGATTCCAGAAACCTGGCAACACACGAATCTGAAATTTGCCAAAGTAGGTGATCAAATCAATACAGAATTTGATCTGATTGGAAAATATTTATATAATTTTTGGATAAAAAAGGATGTAAAAAAGGACCTGACTGTCGAATTTTTGGCAGAGCAGGGCTACATTTGAGGAAACAATGTTTAAAAAAATTGAAGAAGCTTTGAGCGAGCTGCAGCAGGGGAATATGATCATCGTTATCGATGATGAAGATCGCGAAAATGAGGGCGATCTGGTGCTGGCAGCAGAATTCGTTACACCGAAAAAAATAAATTTCATGATCTCCGAAGCAAAGGGATTGGTCTGCGTTCCGATGAAAAAAGACGATCTTAATCGTTTAGAATTGGAACAGATGGTTTGCAAAAACACAGATAATCATCAAACTGCTTTCACAATAAGTGTGGATCACATTTCCAATACAACAGGAATCTCAGCTTATGATCGCGCGCGGACGATCAAAGAATTGAGCAATCCCAAAAATCGTGCAAAAGATTTTCGCCGTCCCGGTCATATTTTCCCTTTGCAGGCAAAAAGAAAAGGTATTTTGCAAAGAGCTGGTCATACTGAAGCAACGATCGAATTGCTGGAGTTAGCGGGACTTCAACCGACTGGCGTTATCTGTGAAATCATTAATCATGATGGAACGATGGCGCGTTTACCAGATTTACAAAATTTTGCTAAAAAGTGGCATTTAAAGATCATATCGATTCAAGATATCATCGAGTATCAGAAAAATAAGCGCTCCTGTGTGCAACGAGAAACTACGAATATTAATCTACCGACAAAATGGGGAAATTTTCGTTTATTCAGTTATACAAGCCTGCGCTCGAATGAACCTCATCTTGCTCTGGTGAAAGGAAATCCCGCCAAAAGCAAAGAACCTGTGCTTTGTCGCATCCATTCTGAATGTTTCACGGGTGATCTATTGGGCAGTTTACGTTGTGACTGTGGAGATCAACTGGCAACGGCTTTAGAGAAGATCGAAAAGAAAGGTGAAGGTATTTTGATCTATTTGCGGCAAGAAGGACGCGGTATCGGTCTTTCCAATAAATTAAAAGCTTATGAACTGCAGGATAAAGGATTGGATACGGTCGAGGCGAATAAAGTTCTGGGTTTTCCAGCAGAACTACGTGAATTCAAAATTGCAGCAGATATTTTACAAGATCAAAAGATTAATTCTGTAGAATTGCTGACAAATAATCCCTTCAAAATTAATGAATTAAAAAAATATAATATCGCTGTCGATCGAGTTCCACTCGAGATCAAACCAAATTGCAATAATGAAAATTATCTGAAAACAAAAAAAAATAAAATGGGACATCTGCTTAAAAATGTTTCTGTTAAATCATAGAAATCATGGAGGAAAAAATGGTGAAAAGAATTGAAGGAAAATTGATCGGAAAAAATGTTAAAATCGCCGTCATTGTGGGACGATTCAACGAATTTATCTCATCCAAATTGTTAGCAGGAGCGCTCGATGCACTAAAGCGTCATGAAGTGCAGGAAAAGGATATTTCAGTAGTTTGGGTGCCGGGTGCTTTTGAACTTCCCTTGATAGCAAAAAAACTTGTTGAAAAAAAACAATTTGATGCTGTCATTTGTCTTGGTGCGGTCATTCGCGGAGCAACACCGCACTTCGATTATGTCAGCTCCGAGATGAGTAAAGGCATCGCCAAAGTTGGATTGGATGCTGGATTTCCAGTAATTTTTGGTGTGATCACGAGCGACACCATCGAACAGGCGATCGAAAGAGCCGGGACGAAATCTGGTAATCGTGGTTGGGATGCTGCGATCAGCGCATTGGAAATGATTCAACTTTTGAAGGAGATCGAAAATAAATGATTTTTGGAAAGAAGGAGCAAGATCAAGAAAATAACCAAATTCAATGAACTCATCTTTTTCAAAAAAATTGGGATTGAACTGATTTTGGACAAATAGTAAAATATTCCTGAAAATTGACAAAATCAGCTCGATAAATTTTCTGACAAAAATTTCATAAAGGAATCTGATGAAAAGATTAGACATTGTTAATATTATCATCTTCTTGCTGATCTTTGCTTTGGCATATTACAAATATTCTCATAAAATTCACACGATTAAAGATGCTAAATTTTTGCTGGATACTTTGATCGAGATCAAAGCAAACGGGCAGAATGAAAAAGTGCAAACAGCTATCGATAGCACCTTTTCGCTTATCGAAAATTTAGAAAAAAAATTTTCCTATTATGATGAAAAAAGTGAAATCGCAAAATTCAACCGTAATGAAATTCCTCAGATTGATCTGGATGATGATTATCAGGAGATCTTTGCTCTCAGCAAACAAATTTTTGTACAAACGGATTCGCTTTATGATGTGACGATCGGAAGTTTGACCGATATCTGGAATGAGGATAAAGTTCCTTCGGAAAATTCGATCAAAATTGCACTCCAAAATATCGGCTTTGATAAGTTGGAGTTTTCGCAAAATTCTGTTCTCAAACCAGAAGATCTCAAATTGAATCTGGGTAGTCTGGTCAAAGGCTACATTGTAGATTGCGCTGTGGATGAATTGAAAACTATGGAAGCAAATTCTGGTTATATCAATGCTGGCGGTGATATGCGAATATTTGGTCACAAAAAAGATCTGGAGATCGGAATTCAACATCCGCGAGCGAAAGATCAGTTAGTCGCAACCTTGCAGATAAAAAATAAAGCAATCGTTACTTCCGGTGATTACGAACGTTTTTTCTCTTATCAAGGAAAACGTTATCATCATATTTTGAATCCCAAAACTGGATTTCCTGCCACAAAAAATATTGCGGTGACGGTTATCGCTGATTCGACGATCATTGCTGATGCTTATTCGACAGCGCTTTTTCTCTTGTCACCGGAAAAAGCGATCAGCCTGGCTGACCAGATCAATGAAATCGAAGCGCTTGTATTGTTTGAAAATGATGAACAATTGCAAGCAAAATTGTCAGCAAATTTTGAAAAATATATTCTAAGCTGGGATGCGACTGATATCAGAAAAATGAATTAGAGGGAAAAATGTTGAATGATAAAAAAGATATTCAAAACATGAAAGACAGGAGAAATGTGCTGATAAACAAGGTTGGTGTGAAAAACGTCCGCTATCCGATAATCGTCCAGGATAGAACCGTCGGCAGCCAAAATACAGTGGCAAATCTTGATATTTTTGTGGAACTTCCACATGATCATCGCGGCACGCACATGAGCCGTTTCTTGGAAGTCCTGAACAAATTCCATAAAGATAATATCATCGAAAATCTGGAATCTTTCTTGAAAGAAGTAAAAAATGCACTCAATGCTGATGCTTCCTATATAAAAATGAATTTCCCCTATTTTATGAAAAAAGCTGCGCCTGTTTCCAGAACAGAATCTCTGCTTTCCTATGATTGCATTTTTGAGGCAAGTCTGCGAGAAAAATATGAGCTTGTCATCGGCGTGATCGTCCCTGTCACGACGCTTTGTCCCTGTTCAAAAGAGATCAGCGAGAAAGGAGCTCACAATCAAAGATCGTTGGTAACTGTGAAATTGAGTTTGCGAGAATTCATCTGGTTGGAAGAAATCATCGAAGTGATCGAAAGATCTGCCAGCTGTGACGTCTTTCCTCTTCTGAAACGCGTGGACGAAAAATTCGTGACAGAAAAAGCTTTTGATAATCCTCGATTTGTCGAAGATATCGTGCGGGAAGTGACTGTGAGACTCCAAGATGACAAGCGCATCAGCTGGTTCAAAGTGGAATCGGAGAATATGGAATCGATTCATGCACATAATGCTTACGCCTGCGTAGAAAAGGATGTTTAATGAACTTAAAATCAAAGCAATTAGAGAACGAATTTAAAGTAATTTCTGCTATCGATAATTCTTATCCTTTGATATGTTTGCAATTATACTTTAGAATTGGCTCAGCTTGGGAAAAACGCAATGAAGCTGGTTATTCTCATTTTACTGAACATTTAGTTTTTAAATCTACTAAAAAATTTCCCGAAAATTCCATCATGGAATATATCACAAATTTAGGTGGATATTTCAATGCCTACACGGAATACGATTCCACTTGTTTTTATGTGTGTCTTCCTTCAAAATTTCTGGCTGAAGGTCTGGAATATTTAGCAGAATTGAGCCGTTTTTCCAATTATTCAGAAGAAGAGTTTCAATTTGAGAAGCAAGTTGTGATCGAAGAATTGAAAGAATATCAAAACAATCCAGAAGATAATTTTTTGGAAGAGATCGTGAGCCATTATTTCCAAAAAAATCCTTATAAATATCCGATAATTGGAAACTTAGATTCTTTGAAAAATGCAACATATCAAGAATTGCAAAATTTCTATCAAAAATATTACATTCCCCAAAATGCTTTTTTGGTCGCTACTGGCGATTTTCAACAAGATGAATTGATAAAATTGACTACACGTTTTTTTGGAGATTGGCAAAAAGGAAAGAAATTGGAGTTCAAAAGAACGTTGAAAGATTTTCCCCAAAGATCAGCGATCACTTCCTATCCCAAAAAAGTGAAAAACGATATACTTGCCTTTATTCTTCCTGATCTATCTGACTGCGAACCAGAAGCTTATCCTCTATCTTTTGTCACCAAAGTTTTTGCAACAGGCAAAAATTCACGCTTGCATGACAGATTATTCATCAAAGAAAAATTGATTGACGGCATCAAAGTGAATTCAATCAGTGGCGTAAATGACGGTGCGACAACGATTTTCGTTTATCCAAAAAATAATGCTGACCTAAAATTGATCACGAAAATTTTCTTGGAAGAACTGGAACAATTTGTCGTTCATGGTCTCGATCAAAACGAAATGAATGAACACAAAACTGATCTTTTACATTATTATCTTTATTCATACGAATATCTTGAATCGCTCGCTTCGAGTTTGGGAACGGAAGAATTGGCGATCGGTTATGAAGAATTTCAAAAATATCCCAACAAGATAAAACAATTAACTTTGCAGGAATTGAATTCCACGATCAAAAAATATTTCAAAATGCGCCATCTTCATATAGATCATCTGGGGAATAAGGATTTTCCAATAGAAAATTTGCTGCAGAAAATTGAGGAAAAAAGAAAATTTGCACCTGCAATTGCCATCACAAAAAATATTTATGAAACAACTTTATCTGATGGCTCGAGAGTGATTTTGAAAAAGGTGAAAAATAAACCGATAACTGGAATTTCCATCGCCTTCAATTCATCTCAGCTTCACGAAGCTGAAAAAAATCTGGGGATCAATCTGGTCACTTCGACAATGTTGATGTATGGCAACGTCCGAAGAAATTATCAACAGCTGCGGAATTTTTGTATAGAAAATGGGATCAAACTGGGAATTGATCCAGCTCTGGAAACGACGAACTTCAATCTTAAATGTTTCAATGATTCGTTACAAACAAGTCTGGAATTACTTTCTGACGTGATTTCCACACCCACTTTTCCTGCTGATCATTTTGAAAATATTGTGCAATCTTTCAAAAGTAATCTTGACCGAATGCAGGACTATCCTGAACATCTTGCCTATTCAAATTGGAAAAAAATGCTCTTTGGGAAAAATAGCAATTTCATCAGTAAATCTGGACGAAAAAGCACACTTTCCAAATTGACCCTTAAACAGCTGAAAGACTGGCATCAAAAATACTTTTTACAACAGAATTTGGCAATTTCAATTGTGGGCGATATAAATTTTGATCGCACGATTTTTCTTTTGGAAAAATACTTTGCCAATTTTTCACAAAAAAAATCAGAACTGAAACCTCTACCTATCATCCAAACCACAAAAAAATCCCGCCAGATCAAGAATCTCTCATCCAATCAATCGAACTTGATATTGGGTGGTTTTGGCTGTAAGTTAAAAGATTTTTCCAAAAATACCGCATTTCACGTTTTGGCGCAGATCATCGGCGGAGATACAAATTCCATTTTATTCAATGAGTTAAGGGAAAAACGAGGATTGGCCTATTCTGTGAGTTTCGATTTTATCTCCATTTCAGAACTTGGATATTGGAATATTCAGGTTGTGGTGGATAAAAAAAATCAACGTAAAACAATCGATCTGATTTATTCGATCCTGGATAATATCAAGGTGAATGGCATTTCAGAAAGAGAATTGCAAACAGCAAAAAATTATATTCGCGGACAAAGATTATTGTCGGAAGAAAGTGTGGCAAATCAAGCGCAGTTGCTGGCAACTTTGGCATCTATCGACTTGGATCTTGAATTTTATCGCGAAAGGGAAAAGCGTTTGCAGAGAGTAACAAAAAATGATCTGCACCAATTAGCAAAAAAATATTTTGTGAAAGAAAATTTTTATTTATACATTTTAACATGATGAATGCAAAGATAAAAACAAAGTTTAAATTCCAGAAAAAAGATAGAGTAACCGTTTTGACAGGAGCTGGCATCAGTGCTGAATCTGGCTTGAAAACTTTTCGTGATAACGGTGGATTGTGGGAAACACACCAAGTGGAAGAAGTGGCTACGCCAGAGGCTTTTGAAAAAGATGCAGCTCTCGTTTGGCGTTTTTATCGACAGAGATATTTGCAGCTGGCAGATGTGAAACCGAATCCAGCTCATTTTGCCTTGGTGGATTTGGAAAAATTTCTGGGTGATAATTTCACTTTGATCACACAGAACGTCGATGGCTTGCATTCCAAAGCTGGAAATAAAAATCTAATCGAAATGCACGGTTCTCTGCAAAAATGTTTTTGCCTTTCCTGTCAGCAAAAATTTTTGATGTCAGAGATCAATTTGATGAAGAAAGTTCCAAGTTGTCCAGTTTGTAAAGGAGATTTACGTCCAGATATCGTGTGGTTCGGCGAAATCCCGCATCACATGGATGAGATTACTTTGCGGCTGCGTCATACAAATTATTTTTTGATGATTGGAACAAGCGGCTATGTTTACCCAGCTGCACAATTCGTTCAGATCGCAAGACTTAATGCAGCAAAGACTATTGGAATAAATCTGGAAAAACCGCTGAATAGTTCTTTGATCGATGAATTTCATCAAGGAAAAGCAGGCTTGTTTCTTCCCAAATTAATCGACTGCTGGTTGAATAAAAACTGATGAAAGAAAAAATTTTTGTAGGATTGGATATTGGTTCACGCACCTCCAAAATAATCGCTTTCCAAGAGAAAAAAATAATATTTTCAGATCAAAAATATACTGGCGTGAAACCAGATCGGACAGCGATAGAATTGAAAGAAAAAATGTGTGAGAAATTGAAGATAGTCGAGAGTGATATTGCGCGCATCATCACGACTGGATATGGTAGGAATATCGTAAAATTTTCTCAAAATAAGATCTCGGAAATTTCTTGTCACGCCAGAGGGGTTAATTATTTTTTCCCTGAAGCAAGAACTGTGATCGATATCGGTGGTCAAGATTCAAAAGTGATAATTTTGGACAAAAAAGGAAAAGTAAAAGATTTTATGATGAATGACAGATGTGCAGCAGGAACAGGAAAATTTTTGGAAGTTGCAGCTAACACGTTGGAAACTTCAGTTACTGAATTGGGCGAGCTGGCAGCTATTTCCAAGAATAATATAAAGATCAACAGCACTTGCGTTGTTTTCGCAGAATCAGAGATGATCGGGCTCATCGCTGAGGGCGTGCAAAAAGCTGATATCGTGAAAGCTGTGCACTTTTCCATTGCCCGTCGCATCAAAAATATGGTAGCTCGATTAAACTGGAAAGAACCAGTAATTTTCACCGGTGGAGTAGCAAAAAATTCTGGTATGAAAAAAGCGTTGATAGAAACTTTGGGTTGTGGTGTAAATATTCCGAGCGATCCTTTTATTACTGGAGCTTTGGGAGCAGCGATCTTTGCTTATGAAAAAAATTAATTTCTGTTTATTGATCCCATTTTTCTTCAGTCTGTTGCAAGCTGCTGAAATTTCTTCAGATACATATCATTCTGAATTGATCAAATTTTATCTCAAGGCTGAAAAATTTCAGCTGGCAAATAGCTATGCTGATTCTGCTTTACAAAAAGAAGCTGTGATAGATTCACTTTACTATTGGAAAGCGATAGCTTTGGAAAAAAGTGGAAGAAAAAAGGAAGCTGTAGAAAATTACGGACAGGCTTTGATCCTCGCTGAAAATCAAAAATTTTTGAAAATCCTTTCGGAAAAATTGCGTGAGTTATTACTTCAACTTCCTGCTATGCAGGCGATTGAGCTCCACACAAATTTGATCGAGAAAGTTAAAGACAGAAAAAAATATAAAATTTTTTTGTTGATCCTAGCAGAATTATATGAGCAAAATCAACTTTTCGGCGAAGCAAATGATGTCTATAAAACGATAATGAATGAAAAAATCTCTGCAGATACGACTTTTTTTCAGCTGAAAATTGCCAAGAATCAAATCTTTCAAAAAAGATATGAAATAGCCATGAGAACTTTGGAAAATTCGATCATCAATGGCGATACGCTACAAACGGGGAATATGCTATATTATTATTATTTGGCAAGCTCCTCAGCAGGCAAAAAAGATATCGCGAGAAAAACGCTCATCGAACTATATCGGGATTTTCCACAGCATTCCAAAAAAAAAGAAATCCTGCAAGCACTGGCAGAAACTTTTTCAGAAGAAAATCCACTCTTATCCTGGTTTTTTTTGGATGAGCTATTTACTCTTGTTGATGATGCAGAAAAAATCGAGATATTAGATGAAATTGAAGAATTTAAAAAGAAAATTGTTAAGAAAGATTTTATGTTCGGACAATTTCGTAATCTGAAATTTTCTTCTCCAGAAACTTCTATAAGTGAAATGCTCAAAAAACGAAAAAATATTGATGAGTGAAAATTTTTATTGTTGACGACAATGTTATCCAAATAAAGATGCCAAAAAATAAAAAAGAGGATGATTATGAAAAAATTCAAAAAGGCTACGTTAGACGGTAACACTGCAGCGGCACACGTTGCTTATGCTTTTAGTGAAGTCGCTGCGATATATCCCATCACGCCATCATCTCCAATGGGTCAATTGGCAGATGCCTGGGCGGCAAATAAGAGAAAAAATATTTTTGACGAAACGGTTGATGTGATCGAAATGCAGTCGGAAGCAGGTGCTTCGGGGGCGGTTCATGGATCGCTTTCCGGCGGTGCGTTCACGACAACTTTCACAGCTTCCCAAGGCTTGATGCTGATGCTTCCAAATATGCACAAGATCGCTGGTGAAATGCTGCCAACCGTTTTTCACGTTTCAGCACGTTCTCTTGCTGTACAATCGCTTTCTATCTTCGGAGATCATTCAGACGTGATGTCCACTCGTAATACTGGCTTTGCGTTGATGGCGGTCGGCTCGATACAAGAAATCATGGATCTGGGAATTGTTTCCCATCTTGCCACGCTCAAATCAAAAGTTCCCTTTCTGAATTTCTTTGATGGTTTCCGCAATTCTCACGAAATACAAAAGATCGAAGTGATCGACTATAACACTATGAAGGATATGGTGGAAATGGAATATGTGGAAGATTTTCGTTCCCGCTCGATGAATCCTGAACGCCCGCAGGTGAAAGTCGGTGCTCAAAATCCTGATGTCTATTTTCAGGGACGTGAAACGGTGAATAAATATTATGAAGAAACGCCGGGTATTGTTCAAGAATATATGGACAAACTGGCGAAAGTCATTGGCAGACAATATCATCTCTTCGATTATGTTGGTGCGTCTGATGCTGAAAAGATAATCATAGCGATGGGTAGCGGAATTGAGACGATCGAAGAAACGGTCGATCACCTCGTCGCACAAGGTGAGAAAGTTGGTATGATCAAAGTTCGTTTATATCGTCCTTTCTCTGTGAAAGCTTTCATTGACGCAATTCCAGAATCAGTGAAAAAGATCGCAGTTCTTGACCGTACCAAAGAAAACGGTGCAATTGGCGAACCTTTATATCTGGATGTCGTTGCTGCTTTGAAGGATAAAAAAGACATCACGATCGTGGGCGGAAGATATGGCCTTTCTTCCAAAGAATTTACCCCTTCAATGGTCAAATCAGTTTATGATCATCTGGATGGAAAATGTTTCCATAATTTCACAGTTGGCATCAAAGATGATGTAACAAATACTTCGCTTGAGATCAAAGATAACATTAATACGATCCCTGAAGGAACGATCAGTTGCAAATTCTGGGGATTGGGCTCGGATGGAACTGTCGGAGCGAATAAAAATTCGATCAAGATCATCGGTGATAACACCGAAATGTATGCCCAAGGTTATTTCCAATATGATTCCAAAAAATCAGGCGGGATCACACGTTCTCATCTCCGATTTGGTAAAAAACCGATCCAGTCTGAATATCTTGTGATCAATCCAGATTTTGTGGGTTGCCACAATCAAGCCTTCATCGGTAGATATGATATTTTGGAAGGAATCAAAGAAAATGGAGTTTTCCTACTCAATTCCATTTGGGATCAGAACGAAGTTTTCGAAAATTTAACCGAAGATATGCAGAAAACGATCATAGAAAAAAAGATAAAATTGTATAATATTAATGCTCTCAAGATTGCAAACGAAGTAGGTTTAGGAACTCGCATCAACACCGTGATGCAAACAGCATTCTTCTTGATTTCCGGCGTTCTGGAAAGAGAAGAAGCGATCAAAATGATCAAAAATGCGATCGAAAAATCCTTTGCTAAAAAAGGAAAAGATGTAGTCGAAATGAACTGGCAAGCTGTTGATCGGACAAATGAAGCTCTGATAGAGATCAAAGTTCCAGCTGAACTTCCTTCCAAACACACTCAAATGAAAAAGTTAGTACCAGATGAAAGCGATGAGTTCACCAGAAACGTGATCGAAAAGATTATGCGTGAAAAAGGAGATGAAATCCCAGTTTCACAGATGCCTTTTGATGGTTTCGTGCCTTCTGGAACCACGAAATTGGAAAAACGTGGTGTCGCGCCTTTTGTTCCGCATTGGAATAGCGAAAAATGTATTCAGTGTAATCAATGTTCTCTTGTTTGTCCTCATGCTGCGATCCGACCAAAACTTTTTACAAAAGAAGATTTGCAGAATGCTCCAGATACTTTCCGCTATCTTACTGCTATGGGGAAAGATAAAGACGAATATTTATATACAATGCAGGTCTATCCTGAAGATTGTCAGGGTTGCAAAAATTGTGTTTTGGAATGTCCCAAAGACGCGCTTGAAATGCGTCCAATTCAGGAAGAAAGAGAAAAAGGTGAATCCAAAAATGCTGAATTCTTTGATTCTTTACCTACAGATGTTTTAGGTTCAAATAAAGAATCTACGGTCAAAGGCAGCCAGTTTAAACAACCTTTGTTAGAATTTTCTGGTGCTTGCGCTGGCTGCGGTGAAACGCCGTATGTTAAGCTGATCACACAGCTTTTTGGTGATCGTATGATCGTGGCGAATGCAACAGGATGCTCTTCTATCTGGGGCGGCACATTTCCCACAATTCCTTATTGCAAAAATAAAGATGGTGAAGGACCAACCTGGGCAAATTCACTTTTTGAAGATAATGCCGAATATGGTTTTGGTATGAGACTGGCAGTTGAAGCCAATCGCAGACAATTGCACAATAACGTGGAAAAAATACTGGCAAATGGAACAACAGCAGAATTGGAAGAACTCTTACGTAAAGCTCTGGAAAATTGGAATAGCATCGATGCAGAAGCAAAGAAAAATGTCAAAGAGATCAAAAAAGTTCTTCCTGATGCACTGAAAAAGGCAGATGGTGAAAATGTTATGATCCTACGCAAAATCATTGAATTACAGAATTATTTCATCGAAAAATCTGTCTGGTCTTTCGGTGGAGATGGCTGGGCCTATGATATCGGTTATGGTGGAGTCGATCATGTGATGGCTTCTGGCCGAAATGTCAATATTTTAGTTCTGGATACTGAAGTCTATTCCAATACGGGAGGACAGGCTTCCAAAGCAACGCCTCTCGGTTCAGTTGCAAAATTTGCTGAATCAGGAAAAGAAACGGTCAAAAAAGATCTGGGCATGATGATGATGACCTATGGCTATATTTATGTAGCAGCGATCGCGATGGGCGCAAACAAAGTGCAAGCTCTTAAAGCGATCCGCGAAGCAGAAGCTTATGACGGACCTTCTATCATTCTTGCCTACGCACCTTGCATCAATCATGGTTTCAATATGGCAGAAACCCAGATCGAAGAGAAGAAAGCTGTTGATTCTGGCTATTGGATATTATACCGTTATAATCCAGATTTGGAAAAAGAAGGAAAAAATCCACTAATTCTCGATTCGAAAGAACCAAAAATCTCAGTTAAGGATTTCTTGAAAGGTGAAACTCGTTATACTTCTTTAGAAAGAACGTTTCCCGAAAAAGTTGAAGGATTCCGCACGCAATTTGCGGAATATGTCAAAAAACGTTACGAAAAATATCGTAAAATGGCTGAATGAAGCTAAAAAAGATCAAAAAGCGTTCAGGTCGTCTGGACGCTTTTTTATTATTTCTGCTCATCTCCGCGAGAGATTAAGTTAGGAAGGAAAAAGCCAAGATAATTTTGAATGTTCAATTTTGAATTTTTAATTAGGAAATCAGATAAATTTCAATCTGTGAAATTTGTGTTATTTCGTGTTAGTTCTTTGCGGTTTTTGTGGGGAGATCTCGACATTGGAATGGTCGAGTCATGCCAGCATTACGAAGATTCAGCAAAGCTGAAACATTCGGAAGCTTTGAATTCGTTTAATACACGGTTCAGAAGTAATGAAGACCAATAATTCCTCTTTCTTGTTCTTTTCAGTCCTAAGTTAATAGTGTCTGTAAAATTCAAATCTGTTTGTAAATAAATTGACAGCCATATAAAGCCAAAAAGTTTGTTACTCAAGAGAAGATTATGATTAAGTATTTGGTAAAAAAAGTATTTGGAGATCGCACGGAAAGAGAGCTGAAAAAGCTTCAACCGTTAGTTAGCGAAATTAATAAGAAATCTGATGCCCTTCAAAAGTTATCAGATGATGAGCTCAGAAAACGTGTAGATTTCATCAGAAATGCGATCCGTTCTGCTCTGGAAGAAGAAGAAACAGAGCTGAAAGAACTGCGTGAAAAATATCAAACCGAGACAGATGAAGAAAAGCGAAATTCTCTGGGAAATAGGATAGATAGATACAATGAAACTCTGAAACTTCATACACAAGAAATTCTGAATGAACACCTCATAGAAGTTTTTGCCATCATCAAAGATACCTGCCGTCGCCTTGTTGGCTTTCAATATGAAGTTCGTGGTGATGAAGAAAAATGGTTCATGATCCCCTTCGATGTTCAATTGATCGGAGCAATTGTTCTACATCGTGGCATCATTGCTGAAATGGCTACTGGTGAGGGCAAAACGCTTGTCGCCACCATGCCTTTATTTCTCAATGCACTTTTAGGTAAAGGTGTGCATCTGGTCACAGTGAATGATTATCTTGCTCAACGAGATTCAGAATGGATGAAACCGATCTTCGAATTTCATGGGTTAACTGTCGGCTGCATTGTGGGCGGAATGGATAAAAAAGATAGAAAAGATGCCTATAATTGCGATATAACATATGGAACAAACAACGAATTTGGTTTCGATTATTTACGTGATAACATGGCGGTAAATTCGGAAGGATTGGTGCAACGTAAACATCAATATGCAATAATTGACGAAGTGGATAGCGTTCTTATTGATGAAGCCAGAACGCCGCTCATCATCAGCGGTCCTGTGCAGGAAAGCAAAAATTTTTATGAAGAGCTGAAGCCAACGATTCGCAAATTGGTCGGCATCCAAAATGCGATGGTAAAAAGATATCTTTCCAAGATAAAATCGATCCAGCAACAAGCAGAACAAGATCGAGACGAACTGGGGAAAACACTTTTGTTGGTTCAACGAGCTGCTCCAAAACATAAATCTTTTCTCAAACTGATGAAAGAAGGTGAGCTGAAAAAATTGGTCACTGATTATGAAGGATATTATCTGCGTGATAAAAAAATGCACACGATCGATGCTGAACTTTATTTTGTGGTTGAAGAAAAGCAGAACAGTGTGGAGCTTTCTGAAAAAGGAAATGAATTCCTCTCGCAAAAAGAACCAGACCTTTTTGTGATGGATCAGCTCGATGATATTTTGAACAAGATCGATACCGATGAAAATCTTAGCGACAAACAAAAAGCAAAGAAAAAAGAAGATGCTACTTCAAAATTTATTGATAAGAGCGAGAAACTTCATAACATTAAACAACTGTTAAAAGCTTATATGCTTTTTGAAAAAGAAGTGGATTATGTTGTCGCTGACAATAAAGTTGTAATTGTCGATCAATTCACAGGCAGGATGATGCCCGGCAGAAGATATAGCGAAGGATTGCATCAAGCTCTGGAAGCAAAAGAAAACGTGAAGATCGAAGAAGCAACGCAAACCTTTGCAACCGTAACTTTGCAAAATTATTTCCGTATGTATGATAAATTGGCTGGTATGACAGGAACTGCTGTGACTGAAGAAGCAGAATTCCAGGAAATTTATGAACTCTCTGTGATGCAGATCCCAACAAATCTTCCTATCTCGCGAATTGATCATAACGACGTGATCTATCTGACAAAAAATGAAAAATATCAAGCCATCATCGATGAGATCATTTATTGGTATGAAAAAGAAAAACCTGTTTTAGTTGGAACCGTCACAGTCGAAGTTTCTGAAACACTTAGTCGCCTATTACGCAGAAGAGGGATCAGGCATAACGTTTTGAACGCCAAATATCATGAGAAAGAAGCCGAGATCATTAAATTCGCTGGTGAACCAGGTGCAGTAACGATCGCAACAAATATGGCGGGACGCGGCACAGATATCAAACTGGGAAAAAACGTAGTTATCCAATCCAAAGAAGAATACTTGAAATTAGACAAAAAAGTCACGGAAGATAAACCCTACGGCGAGCCGATCGATGGATTACACGTGATCGGAACAGAACGCCACGAAAGTCGTCGGATCGATAGGCAATTGCGCGGAAGAAGTGGCCGGCAGGGCGATCCGGGAACTTCTCGTTTCTATCTTTCCCTGGAAGATGATCTGATGCGACTTTTTGGTTCGGAAAAGATCGGTCCGATGATGGTGAAAATGGGATTACAAAAAGGCGAAGCAATTGTTCATCCCTGGATGACAAAAGCTGTAGAAAAAGCACAAAAACGTGTAGAATCCTATAATTTTGAAAGCAGAAAACAACTTCTCAAATATGATGAAGTCATGAATCAGCAGCGCGAAGTGATCTATAATTATCGACGCAACGTGCTAAAGGGTTATGATCTGAAAGCAGAGATCACCGAAATGCTGAGAGAAACTACTGAAGATGTGATCGCAGAACTTCTTCCTGAAGGATTGTATCCCGAAGAATGGCCGATCGAAGAATTGACCAAATGGTTCAAGCTTAATTTGAATGTGGAGATCAAAAAAATTGATCTTTCTGAAGGAAAAATTAATCTGGAAATTCTGACAGAAGATATTCAAGAGCAAGTCTTGCAGGCTTATGAAAAACGTGAAGAAGAATTATCTTCTGAACAAATGAGAGAAATTGAACGCAGAAGTCTCCTTTCCGTTGTTGATGATTTATGGAGAGATCATCTACACGAGATGGACTTGCTAAAAGAAGGAATTGGTTTCCGAGCCTATGCCCAGAAAGATCCGCTCATTGAATATAAAAAAGAGTCTTTTAAACTCTTTCAAACTTTGGTTTCCAATATCAATCGTAATGTTTCACAAAGAGTTTTTACAACCTATTTAGTTTCTGCAGAAAATTTGGAAAGTTTTTTAAAAATAGCAGAACAAAGACACGATTCAAGCTCCGCCTTCGAAAAAACCGCACAACCCAAACCACCGCCCACCTCGACGAACAAAGGTGAAATACCCAAGATCAAACCAAGAACGGTGGAAAAAGAACCAGGTAGAAATGATCCTTGCCCTTGTGGTAGCGGAAAAAAATATAAAAATTGTTGTGGTAGAAAAGTATAATGTTACATTTTCTCTTCAAAAGAAAACAGAGGAATAAATGGCACACAATAAATTTAAAAAATTTATGGATATTATGATGAGCGATGAACCGAAATCTGCTGATCTTCAAAAAATCGGCATCTCAGCCAGAGAACATCAAAGATTTCGCAAATTTCTGCTCGGAATAGAAACAAATTCTTATAATCGAATAATTACAAATGCTGAAAAAGAACTATTCACTGCTGATGCTTTCCGCTATCTCGTGAAGATGGTTCATCAAAAAGCTATCGCAACTGAAGATTTTGAAAATGTGATATCGATCTGTATGCAACTTCAAGATATTTTACAGATAAGATTAACGAAAGATAACGTTGATGATATTCTGAACTACGTAGTTTTTTTGAAAACTGGTGAACTTGATATAAAGATGATCTTGGAAGCGATATTCATGGGTAACAATAACTATAATAAGGAAATAAATTAGGATAATTATGGCAAAAGATTTAATTATTGTAGAATCGCCAGCAAAGGCGAAAACGATCAGTAAATTTCTGGATAAAAAATATAATATCAAAGCTTCGATGGGTCATATCAGAGACCTGCCCAAAAAATCTTTCGGCGTAGATATCGAGAAAGATTTCAAACCCAAATATGTGGTGGATAACAAAAAACGAAAAGTGGTCAAAGAACTCAAAAATGCAGCTTCAGCCGCCGAAAAAATATATCTTGCTTCAGACCACGATCGTGAAGGAGAAGCAATCGCCTGGCATCTGGTGCAGACGCTTAAGAAAGAATTAAAAGGAAAAGATGTTTACCGCATCATCTTCAATGAAATCACGCGTACAACAATCCGCAAAGCGATCAAAGAGCCTGGCAGGATCGATGAGAAAAAAGTCGAATCGCAACAAGCTCGCAGAATTTTAGATCGAATCGTTGGCTATAATATTTCTCCTGTTTTATGGAAAGTGATCGCCAAAAAACTGAGCGCTGGCAGAGTTCAATCTGTCGCTTTGCGCATCATCTGCGAAAGAGAAAAAAAGATCACTGATTTTAAACCTCAAGAATATTGGAACATTCATGCTCAACTTTTCAAAGATAAATTGGAACCTTTCAAAGCAACTTTGACAAAATGGAAAAATAAAAAAGCAAAATTGAACAACAAAAAAGAGACTGACGAAATCGTGAAACATCTAAAAAATAAAGAATTTCTTCTGTCCAAGATCAAATCATCATCGCGAAAGATTCATCCGTCACCACCTTATATCACCAGCACTTTGCAACAGGATGCTTCGCGCATCTTGAATTTTTCTCAAAAAAGAACAATGCTCACTGCACAGCAGCTTTATGAAGGAATTGATATCCAAAAAGGAACTGCTGGTTTGATCACTTATATGAGAACAGATTCAATGCGGATCGCGAAGGAAGCACTTTCTTCTTGTCGGAAACTTGTGACTGAAAGATTTGGGAAAAAAGAATTGCCAGCAAAAACGCGTGTCTTCAAATCAAAAAAATCTGCTCAAGATGCTCATGAAGCGATCAGACCAACCGATCCCTTTCGTACGCCAGAAACTATGGAATCTTTTCTCACAAAAGATCAGTTAAAACTTTACACGCTAATCTGGCAGAGATTTATCGCCACACAGATGAAACCAGTTTCACTAAAAAACAAAAAACTTACGATCGATATAGGTTCTGCTCAATTTGAAGCTTCGGGTAGCACAATAATCGATAAAGGCTTTCTGAAAGCTTATCCACACACATTGGTGATATTAGGAGAAAACATCGATCCCAATTATGCTGAATCTGATATTTTGAAATGCAAAAAATTGGATCCCGAACAAAAATTCACCAAACCACCTGCTCGATTCACTGAAGCTTCATTGGTCAAAGAATTGGAATCAAAAGGCATTGGCAGACCTTCGACCTACGCTGCGATCACCAATACACTCCGAACCAGAAAATACGTCGAACTAAAGGCCAGAAAATTCTTTCCGACAGATCTTGGTTTGACTGTAAATAAATTTCTAGTAGGATCTTTTTCCGATTTTTTTAATGTGGAATTTACAGCAGAGATGGAAAACAAGCTGGATGAAATTGAATTTGGAAAAATTGAATGGCAAAAGCTTCTGCGAAAATATCATGATTCGTTAGAAAAGCTTATTAGCAAAGTAGATACGAAAGAAATAAAAAGTAATTTGCAGGAAAAAACCGGGATTAAATGCGAAAAATGCGGTAGCGAAATGATCCTGAAATGGAGTAAGAATGGTCAATTTCTGGCATGTTCAAATTATCCTGAATGCAAAAACATCAAAAATTTCACACGCAATAAAGAAGGAAAGATCGAGATCAAGAAACCAGAAAAACTCGATCAAAAATGCCCGAAATGCGGGGGAGATCTGGTAATCAAAAATGGTCGATACGGAAGATTCATCGGTTGCTCCAATTATCCTAAATGCAAATACATCAAGCCATTCACACTGGGAATCAAATGCCCTGAATGCGAAGATGGCGAAATTACAGAAAAAAGAAACAAACGAGGTAAATATTTCTATTCCTGCACAAATTATCCCAAATGTAAATTTGTGACAAATTTTAAACCTGTTGCGGTAAAATGCCCTGAATGCGGTAACTATTATATGGAAGAGCATTTTTCAAAAAAGAAAGATACAAAATATTTGAAATGCCCAAAATGTGGTAAGACTGTATTCTAATGCATATTTTTGAAAGCATACGCAGTAGTTTCCAGAATATATTTTCTCACAAATTGCGTTCATCTCTCACTTTACTCGGGATCATGATCGGTGTTTTTGCTGTTGTTACAATGTTTTCTTCTATAAATGGTATGAAGAAAATGATCAATGATAACATGTCTGATATGGGCTGGAATAATTCGATCATCATCTATCCATCTTCAGGAGAAGAACATGGCTCCTCGCGTCGTCACTTCTGGTATCGTTCCAGACGAGATCTAAAACCATTGAATCTGGAAGATTATCAATTCATTCGCAGTCAAGCAAAGGCAAAGTATATCTATGGTTATATCTCCCAATGGCAAAAATATAATTATCAGAACTATGAAGATTGGGTCAGATTGACCGCCACGAATAATGATTTTTTTCGATCAAAAACTTATCCTTTGCTACAGGGTCGCTATTTCAATGCTTTCGAAGAACAAAGAGCAGCGAAAGTCTGTGTGATCGGCTATCACTTTGCTGAAAAATATTTTGGGGATACTGACCCGATTAACCAGACAATCACTTTGGGGAAAAATCGTTTTCTGATCATTGGTGTATTGAAACAAGATGAATTGAACCGATCAGGAATGAATTTTAATAATTGGGAAAGAAAACGGGATCTGGAATCAGTTTATATACCGTTATCTACTGGATCTCTCTATTTACGCAGCAGCAATGCGATCGATTATCTTTATTTACAAGCCTATGATGATGGCAGTTATGACAAGTTGAAAACCCAAACCACCCAAAATTTATTGGTGAAACATAATATGTCTCGTGATTTCTCTTTCAACGATATTGGCTCGGTGATGATGGAGATCACCGCAGAGATCAATGAAATGATGAAAAAGTGGAATATCACATTATCTGCGATTGCTTCCATTTCGTTACTTGTGGGTGGGATCGGACTTTTCAGCACACTTCTGATCTCGATCAATGAAAGAATGAAAGAGATCGGTATCCGCAAAAGTATTGGTGCGACAGAATTTGATATTTTTCTACATTTTCTGAGTGAAGCGATCGTTCTGGCCCTGATCGGCGCTTTTGTCGGAGTGCTTCTTTCTGTTTTTCTGGTGCAGATCATTTCCACATCACTGGATTTCAATTTTCCCATTCCAGTGCGCGGAATCTTGCTGGGTTTAGCTTTTGCTTTGTTCATCGGTATTTTTTCTGGTTTGTATCCAGCGATAAAAGCTTCCAAAATCAATCCCATAAAAGCGATCTATTATTTTGAATAACAAATAGTAATTGCGATTTTTGTCTGTGATTCTATTGTGATTGCGATATTCCATTTATGATCAAAAAATTAGGTTCAGATAAATTGATTGGCAGATTTTTAACTTTTTCAAGATGGAAAAATAGGAAAAGATATTTGAGGTGACATGAGCAAAAATATTGTTTCGGTGAAAGATCTGAAAAAAAGGTTTCTCGAAAAATATATTTGCAAAAAGGAAACTTTTGGTATCTTTAGTGGAGAAAAGATCGGTTTGATGGGAATTAATGGCTGTGGTAAAACAACTCTTTTGAAAATGTTGTATGGAGAAATTTCTCCCGATTCGGGTAACATTATTTTCCGCAAAAATATTTCAGTTTCCTACTTGCCACAAATTCCAAATATTGATCCAGAAAAAAATATCTATGAACATATATATTTTAGTGATCATCCTGATTTTCGCTTGTTGCGTGCATATTACAAAAGTGTTCTGGAAATGAAAAAAAATTCCTCAAAAACGAATCGTGAACGTCATCAAAAACTCATCAAAGAATTGGATGCAAAAGATATTTGGAAAATAGAGATCAAAGCAAAAAGCTTTCTCACGAAAATGGGTTTCCATGATATCTATGAAAAGATCGCTCATCTTTCTGGAGGCCAAAAACGACGCATCGATCTGGCGCGCGTATTGATGAATCAGCCCGATATTTTGCTTCTGGATGAACCTACTAATCATCTTGATATTGATACGATCGAATGGTTTCAAAATTATCTGAAAAATTATTATGGCGCAGTGCTTTTCGTCACTCACGATCGTTATTTCCTCGATTCTGTTTCAGAAAAGATCATGGAAATGGAAGCGGGGAATATCCGCTTTTATCAAGGAAACTATTCCTTCTTCCTGAAACAAAAAGAGATGCAAAAAATCGATCTGGAGCGAAAAGAAACACGCCGGCAAGCACAGTTAAAAAAAGAGATCAAATGGTTGCAGAGAGGAGCAAAAGCCCGCACTTCCAAACCAAAAGATCACGTGGATCGCGTGAAAGAACTACTTGATAAATCCTACATTTCTTCCGAACGCGAGCTTGATATTTCCTTTCGCTCAAAACGCATGGGGAAGACGATCTTAAATATCAAAGATGTTTCAAAAACTTTTGGAAATAAGAAGTTGATCAATCGTTTCAGCCATATTTTCCAGAAAAATGAGCGAATTGGCATTATTGGACCAAATGGCTGCGGCAAAACAACATTGTTAAAAATGATCACAGGCGATATCGATGATTTCGAAGGTCAGATCAAAGTTGGCAAAAACACTGAATTCGCCTATTTCAAACAGCAAATAGAAGATTTTGATGATGAATTGCGAGTTATCGATTATATCAAGGAAGTTGCTCCAAATATTCACACAGCTGATGGAAAAGTTCATTCTGCTGCTGAAATGCTGGAACGATTTCTCTTCGATCAAAAAATGCAACGCAGTAAGTTGGGAATACTTTCTGGTGGCGAAAAGAAACGACTCTATCTTTTGCGATCTTTGATCTTTGGCACAAATTTTATCATTTTGGATGAACCGACAAATGATCTGGACATCAGAACTTTGGAAATTCTGGAAGATTATCTGGATGCTTTCGAAGGCTGTGTGATCGTGGTTTCTCATGATCGCTATTTTTTAGATCGGACAGTTGATCATCTTTTTATTTTTGAGAATGACAAGATCAGAAAATTTCCAGGCAATTATTCTGATTATCTTCTGGTAAAAAGATTTCAAAAACAAGAAAAGACAGAAGTCAAATCAGATAATAATCGGCAGCATAGAAGAAATAAAGGATTATCTTATAAAGAAAAATTGACCTTAGCAAAAGTCGAGAAAACAATTAAAGAAATCGAAGAAAAACTAAAGATCCTGGCTGAAAAAATTGATTTAGAAGCTTCTGATCTCACCGCAGCAGAATTTCAAAAGATCAGCGATAGACAAATTGAATTGAATCAAAAATTGGAAGATCTGGAAACTGACTGGTTAAAATTGAAAGATAAGGAATCTAATAAAAACTGAAGGTGACATTGTGCAATGCCACCTTCATAAACAGTTTGTTATTTATTTTGCTGATTCGCGACCTTGCTGAAGTGCTTTCAGATTTGCTTCTACCACTTTTTCTCCTTTTCTGCCAAAAAGGAATTTGATGCCATCTTCCAATTTATCATATTCTATTCCCAATTTATCGGCAACAGCACCCAACATCACCATGTTCATTGAACGGGATGAGCCAACTTCTTTTGCTATTTGATCTGCATCTAAAATTATTTTATTGGGAAATTTTTCCATTTCTATTTTGATATCTTTCATCTCTGGATAATTTGGAATGTTTAAAACTGGAGTTTCGTTCGTGATAAACCAGCCATTTTCTGACAGATACGGTTTATAGCGAAGAGCTTCCATCGGTTCGACGCCCAAGATGATATCAGCTCCTCCTTGAGGTATCAGGTCTGAATAGATATTTTTGTCTGATATTCGCAAATGTGATTGGACATCACCACCGCGCTGCGACATTCCATGCACTTCTGCCTGTTTCAAATTCAGATCACTTTCTACTGCTGCATAACCAATTATCGCTGCAATTGACAAAATACCTTGTCCTCCTACTCCTGCTAAAATTATATCTCTTTTCATAGTTTTCTCCTTCTTATTTGCGCTTGCGTTTGGCATAAACATGAATGCAAGGACGTCTTGGAATGATCACAGAAACGCCATGATAATTAACTTCTTCTTGAATGATTTTCACATTTTCCTCATGATTTTTTTTCAATGGTGTGATTACGCGAATATGCTCTTTTTCCACGCCGATTCCCAAACAGATCGATTCGATACTGCCAGTAACTTGTGAATCCTGCATTCCGGTCATTGCTGTTGTATCATTATCCATGATAATAACCACAATGTTGGATTTTGCTTTGACAGCATCCAAAAGAGGTGTGATTCCTGAATGTCCAAAAGTTGAATCACCAATTGCCGCAATGGAAGGGAACAATCCAGCATCAGCTGCTCCGACCGCCATTGAAAGCGAAGCTCCCATATCGACGCAGGTATCGATCGCACTGTAGGGTGGAAGATAACCTAAAGTATAACAACCAATATCGGAAAAAACATGTCCTTTTCCATATTCTTTTGTTACTTCATTCAGAGCCTTAAAAGTGTCGATGTGCGGACAGCCATTGCAAAGCGCTGGTGGTCTGTTTGTGACGATCTCTGGCATTTTATTACTTTTTAGAGCTGGTTTTCCCAGAGCTTTGCGCACGATTTGCGGATTGAGTTCTCCAGCGCGGGGCAGCGTTCCATCCAAACGTCCTTTCACTTTGATCGAATTCCCCAAAAAACCTTTGATCATTTCTTCGATCAAGGGCATTCCTTCTTCGATCACCAGGATATTATCACATTCATTAGTTATCTTTTCGATCTGTTTTCGTGGAAGAGGATATTGACTGATCTTCATGATCGGATGAGATGAAGCTTCATCGACGAAATTTTCCATCAGATAATTGTAGGCTAGACCGCTGGCGACTATGCCCAGAGACTTATCATTTCCATCAAAATATTTATTGAACGGTGACCTTTCGGATTCTTCATTTAGATCGTTTTGGATCGCAAGCAAATGCTGGTAATTTTTTCTGGCGAAAGCAGGTAATAGCATAAATTGATCAGGATTTGCCGGCATGTGTTTTTTGTTTTCTGTGACACTTGCTTTGCGTATTACTCCCGAGCGAGAATGCGCCAATCTGGTAGTGAGCCTCAGCATTACAGGTTGATGATATTTTTCTGAAAGTTCGAAAGCATAGAAGCACATATCATAAGCTTCTTGCTGATCTGACGGTTCCAAAGCTGCCATTTGCGAAAATTTTGCATAATATCTGGAATCCTGTTCATTCTGAGAAGAATGCATTGATGGATCATCTGCGACAGCAACTATCACTCCGCCATTTGCACCAGTCAAAGCTGAATTCATATAAGGATCAGCTGCTACGTTCAGGCCCACGTGTTTCATCGTCACGATCGCACGTTTTCCGGCATAGGACATACCCAAAGCTTCTTCCATTGCAGTTTTTTCATTAGCAGACCAGGTGCGATGAACTTTTTTTGCGGCGGCTTCTTTATTACGTTGAATATATTCGATGATCTCTGTCGATGGTGTGCCAGGATAGCCATAAGCACCTGAAAGTCCAGCATCAAGAGCACCTTGCCCGACTGCTTCATCTCCCAAAAGTAATAACTTCTTCATACTTAGCTCCTTATCTCTTTTATTGTAATTTGATGGCAAATATAATAATTAGCCAATTTCTTACAAGCTTTTTATTTGACACTCCAACAAACAATTATTATCTGGGCAAGAAAAATTTGAGCTATCATATAAGTTTAAAATAAGTTCTGCCCAAATGAGTTTTTTTAAAAAAATAGTAGTCAAAATAAGTTCTCTTTTGTTGTTATTAGAAGAAGTGATCTTTTGAAAATAAACTGAGATTGCTTCTAAAGATCTCGGTTGTCAGAAATCTCATAATAATAGACAAAATGTTTTACAGGTTAGAAAAATAATGAGGTAGTTGGATGAAAATGAATAACGGCTTTTTAGCTAAACTTGATAATTTTTGTCAGAGAAATAAAATTCTGAGAAAAGATGACAAAGTGATCGTTGGAATCTCCGGTGGTGCAGATTCCACTGCGCTTTTAATAGCTTTGTGGAAATTACGACATTATTATCGATTTTCTTTTCTTGCTGCCCACGTAAATTATAATTTGCGAAAGGGTGATTCGAAAAAAGATGAAGAATTTGTGAAAAATATTTGTTTTGAACGTAATATTCCACTGGTTATCAAAAATGTAACGATCACATCAGAATCAGATTTGGAAAATCAAGCGCGTAATATTCGATTTGAATTTTTCTCTCAACTAAAAAAAAATTATAAAATGAAAAAGATCCTGTTGGGACACAACCGCAAAGATCAAGCGGAAACTTTTTTATTTCGGCTTTTTCGCGGAGCAGGATATACAGGGATTAGCGGAATCCAGCCAAATGCTGGTGATATAGCGCATCCGCTTTTGCCTTTTTCACGAAAAGAGATCGAAACATTTTTAAGGAACGAAAATATTCAATGGCGAGATGACCTTTCCAACCAAAACAATAAATACAGCAGAAATATTTTGCGCAATGAATTATTGCCCTGGCTTCAAGATAATGTGAATAATGATGTTATCAATAAAATATATCAAACTTCTCAAATATTTTTGCAAACTGATAGGATTTTGCACAATTTAGCAAAAAGGAGATTGCATAAAGCAAAATCACATATTGAAGAAGGTATGATCTGTCTTGATCTGAAATATATTCTAAAATTACCAGAAGTCCTCAGATTTTACCTTTACCGAGAAATATATGGTGATCTAAAAGGAGATTTCAAAGATTTCTATCACGCCAATTTCGAAGCCATCGAATCTTTGCTGAAAAAAAACGGCACAATCAAAATTGATCTACCGCACAAAATAAAAGTTTTTAAAGAATATGAAAGCCTGATCTTCGCTGATCATGAGCTCAAAGTCAATATTGATCTGAACCACCAAAAAAAAATACGTCATATCAGAAATCGACTCACCTTCGAAGATTATCGCCTGATAATGAAGAAAATGAAAAAAATCCCTTCACGCCGAAAATTGACTGACGATGATAATGTCGCTTATATCGATCTGGATAAAACTGCATTCCCGATCTATATTAGACATCGTCAACCAGGTGATAAATTTTGTCCTCTCGGTATGAAGCACTCGAAGAAATTGAAAGATTTTTTCATTGACGAAAAAATCCCAAAATTTGAGAGAGATAGTATTTTAATTCTTTGGGATGAAGAAAAGATCATCTGGGTTGCTGGTCATCGCATTGATGATCGAGTAGCAACATCATCAGAAACAAAGAACATTTTGATGCTTAAGATCGAAAAAAAATCAAAGAAAAAAATGCGTGCAGCTGAACGCTATATTAAGGAGTGATTTATTTGTGAAAAATAGAATGAAAAATGATCTGGAAAAGATCATTCTTACTGAAAATGAAATATTGAATAAAGTTCAGGAAATAGCCGATAAGATCAACCATGATTACAAAGACCGTGAACCTGTCATCATCAGCATCTTGCGTGGTGCCACACTTTTTTCAGCTGACCTGATCAAAAACATTGAACTGAAATTAGAGCTTGATTTTATGGCGGTTTCCAGTTATGGTGATAGCACAGAATCTTCTGGTGTGGTCAAGATCAAAAAAGACATCGATACAGATATTTCAAATCGCGATGTCATTCTGGTGGAAGATATTATCGATACAGGGCTCACGCTGAAATATATATCCGAATATTTAAAAAAACACAATCCAAAAAGTATTGCTATCTGTTCCTTATTAGATAAACCTAAAGCTCATAAAATTGATATTAAGATAGATTATGTGGGATTTGAGGTTGGAAATGAATTTGTTGTGGGATATGGATTGGATTTTGCTCAACACTACAGAAATTTACCCTATATCGGAATTTTAAAAAAGGAGATTTACTCGTAATGGAAGAAAAAAATAACAAAAATAAAAATGATAATAAAAAGAAAAATCAATTCCCCAAAATGAAAAAATCGCAGACGATCACTTTTTGGATCGTTCTCCTTCTTATCATCGTGGCTATGTTCAATTTCTCCAAATTGGGTGATGATGTGAAAGAGATCAGCTATTCTGAATTTTTGCAAATGCTCGAAGAAAATAGACTCGCAAAAGTTGGATTCGATGAAAAAAATGTTTCGATCATTGGTATAGATAACCAAAAATACAGCACATATTTACCAGTTCAAGATCCTGATTTGGTAGATAGGTTGATCGAAGCCGGAGTAATCGTCTATTCACAAAAACCGTCCAAATTTCTGGGAATATTACTCTCCTGGTTTCCTTTCCTGATCTTTATTGGAATTTGGATCTTCTTGATGCGAGGAATGCGCGGGGGTGCTGGTCAAGCTTTCAGTTTTGGAAAAAGCAAAGCAAAATTATCTGTCGGTGGAAAAACTAAAGTAACTTTCAAAGACGTCGCTGGCGTGCAAGAAGCGAAAGAAGAATTGGAAGAAGTTGTAGAATTTTTGAAAGATCCTGTCCGCTTCCAAAGACTGGGCGGTAGAATTCCAAAAGGTGTTTTACTTTTAGGAAGACCAGGAACAGGAAAGACTTTATTGGCTAAAGCTGTTGCAGGTGAAGCAAAAGTTCCGTTTTACAGTATCAGCGGTTCTGATTTCGTTGAACTTTTCGTGGGAGTCGGCGCTTCTCGCGTCAGAGATATGTTTTCTCAAGCAAAGAAAAATGAACCTTGCATTATCTTTATCGATGAGATCGACGCAGTCGGAAGACATCGCGGTACAGGTCTCGGCGGTGGGCATGATGAACGCGAACAGACTTTGAACCAGCTTCTGGTGGAGATGGATGGATTTGAACCACACGACTCTGTCATTATTATTGCTGCGACAAACAGACCTGATGTTCTCGATCCTGCTTTATTACGCCCGGGCAGATTTGATCGCCGTATCGTTGTCGATCTTCCTGATATCAAAGGAAGAGAAAAAATATTGGAAGTTCACACACGCAAATTGCCGATATCTTCTACTGTAAAATTCAACATTATTGCACGCGTGACGCCTGGTTTCAGCGGAGCAGATATTGCCAATCTTGTGAATGAAGCAGCGCTTCTGGCAGCACGTAAGAGCAAGAAACAAATAGAGATGGAAGATTTTGAAGAAGCAAAAGATAAGATCACTATGGGTAAAGCACGGAAAAGCAAGGTGATAACTGAAGAAGATAAAAAGATCACGGCAACGCACGAGATCGGACATGTCATCTGTTCAATGTTTCTGGAAAAAGTGGAACCGATCCACAAAGTTTCGATCATTCCACGTGGATTTTCCGGTGGTGCAACGCATTTCCTGCAAACTGATAAAAGTTATTATTCTCGCGGTTATATGACTCAATCTCTTGTTGGTCTGATGGGTGGACGAGCAGCAGAAGAAGTTATCTTTCAGGAAATTTCTACCGGCGCTTCCAACGATATTGAAAGAGCTACGGATATTGCCAAAAGAATGGTCTGTAATTGGGGAATGAGTGATAAGATAGGTCCTATCACCGTTTCCAAAAAAGAATCGCAGGTTTTTCTGGGAAGAGATATTTCTCAACACGAAAATGTGAGTGAAGAAACAGCCCGAATTGTCGATGACGAAGTGCGAAAGATCATTCGAACAGCTCATAAAAAAGCTTTAACGATACTTCAGGAAAAACGAGAATTACTGGAAAAACTTTCGGCAGAATTACTGGAAAAGGAAACTTTATCTGCAGAAGAAATTATGGAGATAACGATCCAATTCGCTTCTAAAGATGAAGAAACGATCATTAAGAATAAACTGGAAAAGGTGAAAGAGATCAGCAAAGAATTTGACAAAGCAAAAATGATGGACAAAGAAAACAATAAAAATGAATCCGTAAATGAAAAACCGAAAACAGAAGAAGAGCCACAGAGTACCAACGAAGATACAGAAAAACCCCAAACTGAAAAAAGGAGCTAATTGCAAGCAATATGAGAGAAATGCTGGGAACGACAATTATCGGAGTGAAAAAAGCAGATAAAGTGGCGATCGGCGGGGATGGTCAGGTCACTTTGGGAAATACAATAATCAAGGCTAATGCGCAAAAGATCCGTAAACTTTATAATGGAAAAGTAATTGCAGGATTTGCTGGCGCCACTGCCGATGCATTCACTTTGTTCGAAAAATTTGAAGCAAAATTAAAAGAATATAAGGGTAATCTGAAAAGAGCAGCCGTGGAAATGACAAAAGAATGGCGTTCCGATAAAATATTGCGCAGATTGGAAGCAATGATCATCGTGGCCGATAAAAATATTTTGTTGGTTTTAACTGGAAATGGTGATGTGCTGGAACCGGAAGACAATATCATTGGGATCGGCTCGGGTGGCAGCTATGCAACCGCCGCCGCCAAAGCTCTTTATGAAGATCGTAAAATTTCAGCTCGGGAAATCGTGAAACGTTCACTAAGTATTGCCGCTGAAATATGCATTTACACCAATCAAAACATAACGATCGAAGAAATATGATGGTAAAATTAACACCGAAAAAAATCGTAAAAGAACTTGATAAATATATCATTGGACAGGACGAAGCAAAAAAAGCTGTCGCGATCGCTTTACGAAATCGCTGGCGTCGGCAGCAGGTGAAAGGTGAGCTACAACAAGAGATAATGCCGAATAACATTATTTTGATCGGACCGACAGGAGTCGGGAAAACTGAGATTGCGCGAAGATTATCGCGGTTGGCAAATGCGCCTTTCATCAAAGTAGAAGCGTCCAAATTTACCGAAGTTGGATATGTGGGTCGTGACGTGGAATCGATGATTCGTGAATTGATGGGAATTGCCTTGAATACAGTTCGTAATCAAATGAAAAAAGAAGTGATGGATAAGGCCCAAACTAATGCACGCAGAAGGATCATCAATAAATTGTATCCAAAACCTTCTCCAAAAAGAAATGAAACAGAATCTGAAAAAAAAGAACGAGAAGAGCGTTATCAAAGAATCCGCAATAAAATGGAAAAACTTTTTGACAAAGGCGAAGTTGATGATCGCGATATTGAGGTTTCGATCGATTTCCCTAAACCTTCTCATATAGAAATTTTTTCTCACACTGGAATGGAGAACATCGATTTTCCACTCGGTGATATCATGGCAGGAATTCTTCCATTCAAAAAAAAAAATAAATCCAAAAAAATGAAAGTGAAAGATGCTTACCAAAAAATGGTGGAAGAAGAAGCAAATAAACTGGTAAAACGAGAGGATGTGGTCTATGAAGCAAAAAAACGGGTAGAGAATAATGGCATCATTTTCATCGATGAGATCGATAAAATAGCTGGAAGTGAAAACCGCACCGGTGCAGATGTTTCCCGCTCTGGAGTTCAGCGAGATCTTCTACCGATCGTGGAAGGCTCCAATGTTCCCACCAAACACGGTTTGATCGATACTTCGCATATTCTGTTCGTCGCTGCTGGCGCGTTCACAACATCCAAACCTTCCGACCTGATCCCCGAATTGCAGGGAAGATTCCCGATCCGAGAAGAATTACAAAGTTTAACAAATGATGATCTAAAAAAAATCCTCATCTATCCCAAAAACTCTTTAACAAAACAATACATCGCCCTTTTCAAGGCAGAAAAAGTAAATCTGAATTTTACTGATAAAGCAGTAGAAGAAATTGCAAATTTTGCAGCAAAGGCAAACGAAAAAATGGAAGATATCGGGGCTCGTAGATTGCACACGATCATGAATACACTTTTAGAGAACTTGCTTTTCCAAATGCCAGATAAAAAGATGAAAAAAGTTAACATAACTAAAGCAACAGTAAAAAAACAGCTGGATAAGATCATCAAAGATGAAGATCTTTCCAAGTATATTTTGTGATGAACATCGAAAAATATTCCTTCGGCAAGATCGTTATCAACAGAAAAAAATATATTTCGGATGTGATTATTTTTTCAGATCACGTAAAAGCGAATTGGCGCAGAAAAAAAGGGCATTACCTGCAACTGGAAGACCTGGAAAATATTTTAGCTGCAAAGCCGGAAAAAGTGATCATAGGAACAGGAGCTTTTGGTGTGATGAAAATATCTGACCAAGTTATCGAGAAAATGAAAGATCTGGGTATCGAATTTAAGGCAGTAAAGACGGGTGAAGCAGTAAAATTATTTAATTCAGAAGTTTCCCATAAAAATGTGGTCGCCGGCTTGAATTGACGTGTTGAGAGAAAAATGACGTTGTTAACGATAAGAGAAGCTAGCACATGGGCATCCAAAAAATTCGGAGAAAATATTACTCCATCTAATATTTCTTATTTGATTCAATATGGAATAATAAAGAAAATTGGAAACAATTCCAACACAAAAGTAATTAGAGAAGAACTGGAAAAATATTACAGATCAAAAAATAAAGAAAAAGTTTGGAAACAGCAACTCGGTGAAGATCTTAATTGGCGCTTATCATTCGATAATTTTAAAGAAAAAGAACGTACAAAACATGTTCATCGGCTTCATCCCTATAAAGGCAAATTCATTCCTCAATTGGTTGAATATTTTTTAGATGATCATACAGATGAATTCAAGCACAATGTCATTTTCCAAAAAGGTGATATTGTTTTAGATCCCTTTTGTGGAAGCGGTACTACACTTGTTCAAGCCAATGAGTTGGCGATGAATGCGATCGGAATAGATATTTCTGAATTTAATTCACAGATCAGCAACGTGAAAGTAAAAAAACATGATATATATAAACTGAACTCTGAGATAAGACGAATAACCAATCAACTTAAAGAATCCATCTATAATTCCAAAAATGTGCAATTTGAAAAAGAACTTGTAACAGAACTCAATGAATTCAATAATATGTATTTCCCAAGCCCGGATTATAAATACAGGGTAAGAAAAAAAGAAATTAACGGGTGGAAATTTGGCAAAACCAAAGAAAAAGAGTTTTTAACCATTTTTGAAAAATTAATCGAGAAGTATAATTTAACCGTAAAGCAAGATAAAAAGGGATCTTTTTTAAACAAATGGTATTTAGCACCGGTAAAGAAAGAAATCGATTTTGTCCAAGAGCTTGTTGAAAAAATAGAAAATGAGAATATAAAAAAGGTTATCGAAATTATTTTAAGTAGAACCATCAGATCCTGTAGAGCTACAAAACACGCTGATCTTGCAACTCTCAAAGAACCAATTTATCAAACCTATTATTGTCCAAAACATTACAAAATATGCAAACCATTATTTTCCATTTTTAGTTGGTGGAATAGATATAGTAAAGATACAATAAATCGTTTAGCACATTTCGAAAACTTACGAACAGAAACTTATCAACACTGTATAACAGCAGATGCGAGAGATGTGGATATTTTTAGTGAAATAGAAACAAAAGATCAGGAATTTTATAAAATTCTAAAAACTAAAAAAGTTAAAGGAATATTTTCCAGTCCACCTTATGTTGGTTTGATAAACTATCATCGTCAACACGCGTATGCTTATGAGCTTTTTGGGTTTAGGAACCGAGAGAATATGGAAATTGGTCCTTTATTTAAAGGCAAAGGTAAAGCTGCTCGAGATTCATACATAAATGGGATATCAAAAGTTTTGTTGAATTGCAAAAAATTTATGTGTGATAATTTTGATATTCTACTAGTAGCTAATGACAAATTTAATATGTATCCGACTATTGCCAAAAAATCGGGTTTGAAAATTATAAAACAATATAAAAGACCGGTTTTAAATCGTACTGAAAAAGATAAATCTGCCTATAGTGAGATAATTTTTCATATGAAGGGTAATGATGTCATTTGATCATAAAGAATATTCTGAGATAGTAAAAACAATTAAATCTTGTTTGAGAAATAAATTTAGAGATTATAATCCTAAGGGTATTGAGAAACCTTTTCATTTTAGGTTGCTAGGAAGAGATAGAATGGAATTATTTTCTTTTATCCAATCTTTAAATACTACATTTGGAACATCGATTTTTGAGCCTGTAGCAGCTAAACTAGCAAGAAGAAAATTTGTTGAAGTAAATTATCAATTTAATGTTGGAAATGAGATAAGTGAATCAGCTCAGAGGGAAATTCAAAATATTATTGATGATTTATCTGTTGGTGTTGATGTTGATAAGGAAACTGAAATGGAGAGAATACGCCTTGTTGCCCAAGATGGCGGTATCCACAAGCTGAAACCAGTTAAAGTAGATTTGTTTGTTAGAGATAAAGATGAAAATATTTACCTATTTGATCTAAAAACCGCAAAACCCAATAAGAGTAATTTCAAAGATTTTAAAAGAACCTTGTTAGAATGGGCAGCAATAAGTTTTTATAAAAAACCATCAGCAAAACTGAATACACTAGTTGCAATACCTTACAATCCATTTGAACCAAAACCCTATCAATTTTGGACAGTTAAAGGTATGATTGATATTGACAAAGAGTTAAAAGTTGCTAAAGATTTCTGGGATTTTCTTGGTGGGGAAGGATCATATGAAGAATTGTTAGATTGTTTTGAAATTGCAGGTGAAGAAATGAGAGAAGAAATAAATGATTACTTTGAAAGATTTAAATGATTAAAGGAAAAATAAATTAATGAAAAATCTCATATTATCTCTAACCATTTTTTTACCAATTATCCTCTTAGCCCAACTCCATTTTCCCGAAACTGAGGTTGTGAAATTAACACCAAACGCTCTTTTCAATTACCCTCAGATCAACGAATCTTCTGCCATTGTAAAAAGCAGGATGTGGAACGATGTATTCTGGACTTTGAACGATTCGGGAGCAAAAAATCGTATTTTCCCCATTAATTCCCGGGGCGATCTTTATCGTCCTGCCTGGTATGATAGCACGCAGGGTGGTGTTTATATCGGAGATGCAGTAAATATCGATTGGGAAGATATGGCGGTCGACAATCATGGAAATCTCTACATAGCAGCCTGCGGAAATAACGAGAATATGCGACGAGATTTGGCGATCTATATTCTGAAAGATCCTAATCCAAATGTTACAAGTCTCACCAGGATCTCGCAAAGAATAGATTTCTACTTTCCTGAACAAACTCGATTTCCTGCCGATCCCAACAACTTCGATTGTGAAGCATTATTCTGGGCAAAGGATAAGCTTTATCTCCTCACCAAACACCGTGCCGATACCCAAACTCATCTCTATCGTTTTGATGCGATGGATCCGTTGAAAGATAATCCTGTTACACGTATTGCAACTTTCGATATTCAGGGAATGGTAACAGCGGCAGATGCATCGCTTGATGGAGAAAAATTAGCAGTTCTTACTTACAATGCCATTTGGCTTTTCGAGAGCGATAATGATAACTATTTCCAAGGAAAGATTAGCTGGCTTCCTATTAAGGCAAAACAGTGTGAAGGAATTTGTTTTGATGAAGAAACGCTTGTCATCACGAACGAACAGATGGAAATTTTCCGTATCAAACTTGAGGAACTGATCCGAATAAATAAATGAAAAAGTCATTTTTGATTATATTGCTTGTATCCTGTTTCCATTTGATCGCAGAAGAAATCGAATATAAATTAACTGAAGGAAATGATACGCGATTTGTTCAATTCCAATCTCTGCAAACAGACAACCTTTTGATTTATACATATCGAGATGGAACGAATCGTCAGATCAGTTATTATAATGATGATAATCTTACAGAAAAATTTGTTTTGATCGATTCCACGCAAAAGACACATATCACAGTTTCTAAACAAAATGATAAAATTCTGGTGAGGGGAAATTCTGAGGGCAAAGAAATTGAAAAAGAATATGATCTGGGAGATGTTCCCTGGCAACAATCGATGTCATATTCGCTGGGAAAATTTGTGCAAAGTGGGGAAGAGGAAATAGTTTTTTGGATTTTCCGGATTGATGATTTATCAATGTTCAAAATCAGAGCAAACAAATTGGATCAAGAAGAGATCTTTATCCAAAAGGAAAAATACAAAACTTGCAAGGTTGAGATCGAACCCGTTGGATTTTTTTCCATTTTCTGGAAAGGACATTACTGGTTTCGATCTTCTGATGGCTTATTTGTTAAATTCGAAGGTGGTGGTAATATTCCCGGCATCGAAAAAAGGATTTTGGAAGTCTGGAGATAATTTTAACCAGAATATCAACATTTGAAATGTAAGTGTAGATATTCAGAATTTTGATTATTAACAAAATAACCAGAAACGTCTCAATAACAATATTCAGGAAACTTTTAGCGAAAAACACAATTTCTATTACTTGACAGTATTCCAGAATCTTCACCTTTTGTAAATACTTAAAATATTGTTATCCTAAATTAAGGAGGAAATTCATAGGAACACAGCAAATATTGTTAATTGTTTTGAGTGTAATTATCGTAGGTATCGCAGTTGCAGTGGGCATCACTATGTTCAATGCTCAAGCCACCAGCGCAAACAGACAAGCTATTTTGAGTGATATGAACCAATTTGCTGCACAAGCTCTTGCTTTTTACAAAACACCATCTAACTATGGTGGTGGCGATAATTCGTGGACCAGCGATCCTCTCAATGTCGGACTTTTTCTAGGCTACAATTATAACGAAACTACAGACCAGATCACCACAGAAAATGGAATCTATACCTTCTCGGTCAGCGCAGATGTTCTGACGATCACTGGCGTTGGCAATGAAACAGGAAATGATGGATCAAACAGCGTGCAAGCCACAATGCAGATAACAGGATCAACCCATTCAATCAACACGACGATAAACAATTGATTAATGATTTTTTCTGACAAAAGTGAGCTGAGAATGGCTCACTTTTTTTTATTCAAATAATGGATTTTGTGGATTAGTGATAAAAAATATACAACAAGAAAATTGAATTATATTGCAAAAAAATTTTTATGATCTTGTTGAAATATCAAGATCAGCAAGATTAGATTAAGGTAAATTTCCTTTCTCGATGGCTATCTTTCCAAAAATTTTAAAATCTCTTTGCTTTTATCTAATATCACATGATTTTTTTCTGGTAATATATTTATCTAAGCATCAGGAATCAGCTTTTTAAACTTATTTCTGTTTTTAAGGAATTCAGGATCTTATCTTTTTCTTTACCAAAATATTGTATTCCTACTTTTTCTTTTGCAAAGTTCTATCACTAAAGATTGCATTAGGCTCTTTAATTAAAACAAAAAATTTACTGATAAATTTTTGAAATTCTATAGCATCTTCGGGAATTACTATTTTGTGGTAAATCCTTTTATCTAGATTTATTGATATTTTAAAAAAAACTTGCTTCAAAAATAACCCGAAAAATTTTTGGAAAAACAAAAAGGAGAGCATCTATGAAAATTCGATTATTTCTTGTAGCTTTAATTGTAATAAGTTTGGCCTTATTTGCTTCAACCAAAACAGTTGTCAGCGTTTTTTACAAAGAAAAAAAACCTTCTCAAATAGTTTTAAGCAAAGTAGATTCACTATTAGAGAACTATTCGCAATTTTACGAAATTAGATATTATGATATTGAAGACGACGAAAATGCAGAAATTATTAGTGAAAATGGATTACCAGAAAAACATTTTCCTTTTGCCGTTGTGATCGGAGATAAATTCACAGTAAAAATCGGCAAAAGAATAGCTTCCTTTGTTCATTTTCCTGAATTTATGAATGGAATCGGCCGCCACGAAGGTAATTGGTCCTTAGAGGATCTGCAACTCGCTTTGGAAAACCCCGATTTGCTTTCTGAAAAAAATATACTTCCAGTTCTTGATGAAGAAGCTGAAACCTCGGATTGTGAAGAATAATATGGTAGAACTTGAACATATTGCGGATGATTTGAAAATTATTTCTGATCTGACTCGATTAAAAATAATTTTGCTCCTGATCAATCATAAACGTTTGTGTGTAAATGCAATAACTTGTCGTCTTGATGTTACTCAGTCAGCAGTTTCTCAGCATTTGAGAATTCTAAGGCAAGGTGGTTTTGTTGATCGTGAAAAAATCGCTCAACAAGTTCATTATTCACTCAATAAAGTCAAATTAAGAGAACTTAGAACGAGTTTGTCAGATTTGATGAAAGACTGATTTTTTTTGATAAACAACATTAGTATATACTAATTTATGAATAAATTAATGGAGGTGCTATGAAGAAGATAATCGAAGCAAAAAATTTAACAAAGCAATTTGGAGATTTCACTGCAGTCGATAGTATCAATTTTGATGTTCAAAAGGGTGAGATCTTCGGTTTCTTGGGGCCGAACGGTGCTGGTAAAACCACAACCATCAATATGTTGATTGGTATGGCAAAAGTGAGTTCCGGACAGGTTTTTTATTATGATGAAAACGTTACGAAAATAATGAAAAAAGCTCAAAAGCTAATCGGAGTTGTAGCAGATGAAAGCAATCTTTATGCAGAAATGAACGGTTTTGACAATCTTTGTTTCTGCGGTTCTTTGTATGGAATGCCAAAAATTGAACGAGAGCAAAGAGCAAAAAAGCTGTTAGAAACTTTTGGACTAGCTGAATTTAAGAACAGGAAATTCAATGCTTATTCAAAGGGAATGAAACGAAAATTAACAATTGCCGCAGGATTAATGCACAATCCGGAAATATTGTTTTTGGACGAGCCAACGACAGGAATTGATGTAGCCAGCGGACGTCATATTCGAGAATTAATAAAAAAGCTGAACAAAAGGGGAACAACGATCTTTCTCACAACGCATTATATTGAAGAAGCTGAAAGACTTTGCAATCGCATTGCTTTTATCAAAAGCGGGAAGATCATTAAATTGGATTCAGTTGACAATCTTCTAATATCCAATAAAGAAAAGAAAAAAATCGAGATTTCATTTGCTGAAAAAAAATTTATGGAAGAAGAATTGATCACTGAATTAAAAGCAAATTTTGGTAAGTTAGATTGTAAAATTCTCAATCAAAAGACTATTGAATTCAGCGGAAAAAATGACATTAATATTGTTCCACTTATCAATTATCTCGATCGAAAAGAGTTCAATGTATTGGAAGCGAAAGTAATGAAACCAAGTCTCGAAGATGTTTTTGTCGATGTGACCGGAATCGAACTCAAGATGATGAAAAAAGAGAAGGAGAAGAAATGAGAGCACTCATTCCATTTTGGAGTATTCTTTCCAAAGATATGAAAAATTATTACCTTAAACCGCCAAATATCAGTTGGGGTATAATATTTCCCTTTGCATGGATGCTGATGATGTTCATTCGAACTAAAACTGCTATTAACATCCAGGAAGTTTTTCCGGGAATTGTCTCGATGTCTATTCTTTTTGGAACAACTTCAATGCTGGCAGTAACAATCACTTTTGAAAGAAAAGCTAGGTCTTTTGAGCGACTGCTTCTTGCCCCGATTAGCATAGAAAGTCTTGTTTTTGCAAAAATTTCCGGAGCGATTCTTTTTGGTATTTTTAACAGCCTGATCCCTGTTTTGGTGGCAATTTTTTATTTTAAATTGAATATCAGCAGTATGTTTTCTTTAATTTCAGGGATCATCCTGCTTTCGGTGGTATCAACTCTTTTGGGTTTATATATTTCAGTCGCAGCAAAAGAAGTGTTTGAAGCACAAACCTATTCAAACTTTTTCAGGTTTCCGATGATATTTCTTTGCGGCCTTTTTGTTCCAGTTCTGTCATTGCCGATCATCATCAGACCTTTGTCTTTTATTTTGCCTGTAACTTATGGAGTTGATCTTTTGAGGAATTCAATCAATGGAATTCACATCTTTCAAACTGCCGTCAATATTGTCATATTGCTTGGATTTATCGTTTTATTGTTTACTTTGAGCATCTATAACATCAAGAAAAAGTGGATAAAATAATTTACAATTGATACATTTTCCAGTTGATTACAGAATAACTAGCATTATTCTTGTTTTCTCTGGTTTTCTATACTCGTAGAAATCCTGAAAATTGAGTAAAATTTTGATTTTTCATTTCATTTCAAATTGTTCATTATCAAATCTTCCAAAAAAAATCTTGCATTTTGAATGTTAAAATTAAATTTTGAACTCAATCAAAAACAAGATTTATTAGATGATTTTTCACTGAATGAAAAAAAATAACGGAGAAAATCTGGAGGAGATAATGAAGAAAATTTTGTTGATCACCAGTTTGGTATTGCTAACGCAAACTATCGCGTTTTCAGTAACGCAACAAGTAGCCATTCTTGGTTTTAAGGCAAATGATCGTCCCAGCAATTACGTAACAAAAAATATGATGAAGCGAGATTTTGAAAAGATTTTCGATGATAATGAGAAATTGGAATTGATCTCATTAAAAAAATCTGAGAAGGCTTTCGAAGCTTCTGGAGTTAGCGATCTTTCCTTTCTGGGTTCTGAAGAAGTTGGAAAGATCGGCGAAGAATTACAAGCTGATATTGTGGTTTGGGGAGATGTTTATGAAGGAGCAGATAACGATTTCAAAGTAATTGCCAAAATAATGAGCACCAAATCAAAAAGTGTCGAATCTGCTATTTTTAATGTTACGAAAAAAAGTAGCGAACGCCGAGATAAAATAGAGATTGAGCTTTTAGCAAGATTGGAGACAATGGGGCAGGGAGAGATCGAAGAAGTAAAGAATATTGCTATGCAGCATTTTAATAGCAAAAATTACACTTCTGCCTATGAAAATTTCACTAAATTGTTACAGTTAGATCCGCAGAATGTCGAAGCTTACTTTTTTCTGGGGATCATCAGTTTCATCAATACGGAATTTCAGGAAGCGATCAATTATTTTGAGCAAGGATTGGATATCGATCCTGACAATATAGATATTCTAAACTATCTCAGCAAATCCTATAAGCAAGTAGAATCTTTTGAAGATGCAATTGAATCACTAGAAAAAATTGCGGATATCGAGCCAGAAAACGCTGAAATATGGTTGCGTATCGGCGATATTTATGAAGAGATGGAATACTATCAAGAAGCTCAAGAAGCTCTGGAAACAGCCATCGAGATCAAAGATGATTATGGAGAAGCATATCAAAAATTAGCTCTTTTGCTTTATGACCAGGAATCATTTAATGATGCGATATTCTATTTAGAAGAAGCGACCGAATATTTTCCTGAAGATGATGATTTGCAGAAAAAGTTAGCAAAATGCTATTTCAAAACAAACCGTTTGGATGAAGCAATCGAAAATTACAAAAAAGTTCTGGCAGAACAACCAGAAAATACCAGCGCTTATTTCAATCTTGCTGGAGCTTATCGCGTATCCAACAAAAACGAAAAAGCTTTAGAAGTGCTTTTGCAATTGAAGGATCTGAAACCAGAAAACCAGAAGGTATATTTACGACTGGCAGATGGCTACATTGCACTCAAACGATATGATGAAGCAAGCAAAAACGCAAAACAGGCAATAGAAATAGATCCTGAACATCATGAAGCTTATCTGGTTCTGGCGTTTGTAAATCAGAGTTTGGGTTATGCAAAATATGAGCAATATCTGGATTATGAAGAGAAATATAAAGATAAAAGTGTTTATTATGGCAAAAAAGCCGATGAACTTGTAGAAAAAAGAGATAAAGTAAAATCAGAAGCCTATGATTATTTCGTGAAATCTGAAGAGTATTTGGATCAAGCTGCAGAAAAAACTAAAGACACATCTGTGCTGAAAGATATTAAGGCAAAAAAACAAACTCTAAATCAACTGAAAAATGCAACAAAAAAAGGTGCATTTTAAAAAGCATTTTGATTCTTTGCACAGCTCCTCATTCGGGGAGCTGTTTTTTTTATGTAGTTTGCATGATTCAAAAAGAATGTCATTCTGAGGAATCTTCCATCTTTGCTTTTGAAGAATCTCGTGCTCATCTTTCAATAATTATTCTCGTATCTTGTTCACAAACAGAAGAGTAAAGCTGAAAACGTTCATAAAATTCTTCCAGAGAAATAGTGTCAGATACATCCAGTCTTCGTTGCACTATGGCAAGGCAAGCAGAATGACAAAAAAGTGTTATTATGCAGAAGTCCTGGAGAGCTGTTTTTTATCTGCTGATCCTTTTTACTTTGAAAAACCTTCTATCTTCACTCAGAGCTTTCTGCCAATTCGATGAAGATAAAAAGTTCCCGTTTGTTTCCAACAGAAATTCATCATCGGGAGAATTTGCTGAATAAACTTCATGCTCAAAAGCTTCTTCAGCCCAAGTCAACTGAACTATATTTCCCGTAATTTCGATAGTTAGTGAATCGGCAGGAATAAATTCCTTTATCAATGTTACAGATAGCTCAGTGATCGAGTTTTCATAAACCAGAACATTTTCATAAATTTGATCTAAAAAACCTTCTTTTTCAAAACGAAATGTGTAATTTCCAGGCAAAAGTAAACGACGATAACGTCCAAATAAACTGTCACTACTCACATTCTCGATCGCTGTAATCCCAGCTTGCTCATCAATCTGCGGCACGATGATTTCTGCAACCAGATATTCACCTTCACAATTCTGGATATTTCCTGTTACACAAGAATGATGTAAACGATCCAACATTATCAAAGCAGCCGATAAATTATCAGCACAAATCTGATCAACATAAGTTGCCGAAGGTATGAAAGTATTTGCTAATTCGATTGTAAAAGAAAAGATCCTTTCAGCAGCATAGCCCCAATCACCCATAGTTCCCTGACAGGTATAACCAAAATTAACTGCTTGCGCTGGTGTATAAGTTCCACTTCCATTCATTTTTGGAATTGTCGCAGCCATTTCGACTGCTAGATCATCCATAATGAGATGATCTGCTGAACAAACATTTGGTAAATGACCCAAAGGATAGAGAATCCATTCTCCATAAGAATGATAGGTGATGCCGGCTGAAAATTTTCGCTCGGTCAGAAGCTGTCGGAGATAAATTGTCTCAAGCTCTGACCAGGCGTTAGGTCCGTTATAAATATTTGAATTAAAACTGGAAGAAGTTCCATTACTTCCCCAAACATAGCCAAAATTTCGATTGAGATCAACGCCGTCAGCAGAACTGTAATCTGGTAACAAATTGTTATTATTATCACGCATATTTTTGCGATGATAAAGATGCCAGCCTTCAGTAACAAGTTTGTGCCCGTCGGGATTTATCAGCGGGATGAACCAGATCTGTGTGTTATCGATCCAATTTGTGACAGAATCTACAACACCATAATTTGAAACGAGATAGTTCAAGATATGCAGATCGACTTCCAAAGAAATTGGCTCGCGTGCATGGATCTCTGCGGCATAATAAATATTCGGTTCTTCTTCTTCAATTGTTGGATTATCGGATAATTTCAAACACCAGACTTCGTATTGGAAATCTTGATAATTGCTCATTCCTTGTTCGAAATAGTTATAACACGTTGATTTTCCCAAAGAAAATAAATGGATAATATCTGGATTGCAGCTGGCAAACTGTTGCAATTCTAAAAGCGTTTCCTCATAATCATGATAGCCGGCGAGTTCGCGCTGAAAAGATTCTGTATCTCCCAAAATTTGGTAAGAATGACCATCCAAAAGAGAAAACTTTGCTTCTTTCAAGATGATATCGATATTGCTGGCAAAATGATGGAATATCTCGATTTCGTTTTCTATGATTTTCTTCATCATTATCTCATCATCAGCCGAGATCCTGATCAGATATTCCTTAGCAGATGAGAAGACAAATATTTCCAAACAAATTATTAATAAGATAATTTTTTTCATTTCAACGCGTTTAGAACCTCGATCATTTGCTGATGGATACTGGAATTGGAAGCGATAATTGTCTGATCAGTATAATGCCATTTTTTTCCGTCAAAGCGTGAAATATTTCCACCTGATTCAGCAATGACCAAGCTGCCAGCAGCCATATCCCAAGGTTTGAGTTTGCGTTCGAAAAAGCCATCCAATCTACCAGATGCGACGTAGCAAAGATCAATGGCAGCAGCTCCCACCCGGCGCACACCCTGACATCTTTTCATGAAAGCCAGGTATTCTTTGATATATTCGTCACCTTTTTCCCAGCGATCATAAGGGAATCCGGTGGCAATTAGCGCTTGCGAGAGTCGATCGATTTTGGAAACATGCAGAGGTTTGCCGTTCAGAAATACTCCTTTGCCTTTTTGAGCAGAAAAAAATTCCTTCATAATCGGATTATAGACGACACCAAATTCAATTTGGTTGTCTATTTCCAACGCGATCGAAACAGCACAAAAGGGAAAATGATGGGAAAAATTCGTCGTGCCGTCAAGGGGATCGATTATCCATTTTCTGAGGCTTTGCATTTTTTCATAATCACCTTCTTCTGCCAGGATATCATCTTCGGGAAATTTCTTTCTTATGCGTTCTGTGATCAATTTCTCGCTGGCGATATCGACTTCTGTGATGAGATCAATTTTGCCTTTGTGCGAAATTGAGAAATCATTTTTCTGATAGGCATCACTTATTATCTTACCAGCATCGACAGCTATTTCTTTGATAAAATTAAGCATTTATTCTCCTCTTTACTTTCCGAAGCTTCCCCCAAAAATTCTTCCAAACAAGATTCAGAAAGTTTACAAACTACCGATTCTTTAATTACACTCGCTTTAGGGAAACCTTACGAATCCTGATTTGAAAGAAAAGATGCGAGAAGGCTTCGCAAGGTTATAGGTATTTTTCGATCAAAGCAATATTTTCTTGCAGACTATGAGCATTTTGCTGCAAAGTTTCAATGGCATTTTTGCCCAAATCCTGTGCTAAATCAGGATTTTGTGTGATATGTAAAATATCTTCTACCAATTTCTTTTTATCGGAAACCACGATCCCCTTTCGTTCCAGAAGTCGATCAACAGAATCCTGACACGAACTATGATAATTTCCTATTATCGTAGGAACACCATAAAATGCAGGTTCCAGCGGATTATGTCCTCCAAAATTAAAAAAGCTTCCACCAACAATGGCAATATCTGCCATCGCATAGAACATCGGTAAAATGCCCATTTCATCGATAATGAGAATATCTGCTTTTTGTTTTGATTTGCTATAAAGCTGAATTTTCCGTTCTGCGAAAAGTTCTTTGATCTGAGGAATCCGGTGCAAGTGTCGTGGTGCGATGATCAAAACTAAATTGGAAATATTTTTTTGCAGAACTTCTATATTTTCCAGCAAAAATTTTTCTTCACCGGGTCTTGAACTACCCCAAACCAGAATTACATCATCAGCTCGATAATGCAATTCCTGGCGCAACTTTGTTTTATTGTAGAATGGCAATTCCAAACAAAATTTTAGATTATGAGCATTTTTTACTTTGGGGAATTTCAAACCAACGAATCTTTTCAAATCCTTTTCTGATTGAGCATTGACAGCTTTGATCGCTCGCCAAGGTCGCTTCCAGAAAAAACGTAATCTTCGATAGGCAGGAAAACTTTTATCGGAAAACCGACCATTTATCACGAGAACAGGAATATTTTTTTTACGAGCAAGATTAAGCATATTTGGCCAGAATTCAGTTTCTACCAGAATGATGAGTTTCGGATTCAGTTTGTTGAAAACACGTTTCATCACAACTTGAAAATCGATAGGGAAGAAGAAAGTGGTTAATTTTGGACTGATTTTTTTTGCGATCTCCTGACCAGTTTGCGTCATTGTCGATAATACGAAATTTGTTTTAGTGTGAGTTTGTAATAATTTCAAAACTAAAGTTTTAGCAGCATTAACTTCACCTACAGAAGCACAATGAATCCATACCGAAGATGAGAATTTGTGTTTTAATCTACCCAAACGTTCTCTTTTTTCTCTACCTTTAAATTTCATTTTTAGAAAAGGTCTGCTGAAAAAATAGAGAATATTGGAAAATAAAACATAGAAGATCATTTTGCTTTTCCTTTCAAGATTTGGAAATAAATGTCGTCAGATACTTTGCTGATCAGCACTTTCACTTTGTCCATCAAACTGTATATCTTGCCTTTTCGCTTACCGATCAATCTTCCATTAACAAGAGAATAATGATCATCTTTTAGTTCTGAAAGACTAACGATCCCGGTAACTGGATAACGATCGAGTTCGATGATGAGCGAGCTTGGACGGATCGAAGTGATGATACCTGAAAATTCTTCTCCCAGTTTATCTTTCATAAAAAGTATCTTATTCTTGATCTCCACATCCTTTTCCGAATTATCAGCAGTGTTTTCGCAAATTGTTGCTCGTTTTGCCAGATCAAATAACTGACTTTTGCTGAATTTATCCGGTTGTTTGCGGAGTTTTCTTTTCAGTTGATGATGAATTATCAAATCACTCAAGCGCCGGATCGGCGAAGTGAAATGTGTGTAATATTCCAGCCCGAGACCGAAATGCCCAACATTTTCAATAGAATATTTTGCTTTCATCAAACTGCGTAGCACCATGCGGTCGAAAACGCGATGATAAGCAGCATCAGGCAGAGAATCTAATAATTTTTGCACAGCAGAATTGATATTTAAATTGAGATCAAGGTCCAATTGATAGAACTTTAGTTTTTCTTTCAAAGCCAAAAGCCGATCTTCTTCGGGATCTTCATGGATGCGATAGATCGTTGGCTGCGAGGATAATTTCTTCGCCACGAATTCATTTGCTAGCAGCATAAAATTTTCTATCAATTTATGAGAAGCTGTTCCTTCGCTTCTTTTCAGATCGGATATTCGTCCCTCATCATCAAAAAGAAATTCTGTTTCGGGAAGTTCAAAATATATATAACCTTCTTTCTGACGTTTTTGCGATAGAGCTTCCGAAATTTCTTTCATTTGAAATAACATCTTTTTGATCTTTTCATCAATTTCGGTTTTGTTTCCAGCAAAAAGCTCGTCGATCTCTTCATAATTGAAACGAGCAGATGATCTGATTACGCTTTCATAGCTATTTTGTGACAATATCTGGAAATTTTTATCAAACACAGTTTCCTGCGTGATCGTCAATTTATCTTCGAAAGGGCGTAAACTGCAAATCTTATTAGAAAGTTTTTCGGGAAGCATCGGTAAGACTTTTTTGGGAAAATAATAGCTATTTCCACGTTTTACAGCTTCTTGAAAGATCGCTGAATTTTGCTTCACATAATGAGCTACATCTGCGATATGAATGTAGAGAATAAATTTTCTATCTTTTTCCTGAAGCGAAATTGCATCGTCATAATCTTTTGCTGAAGCGGGATCAATAGTGATAGTGAGTAAATTGCGTTTATCTTTTCGATGCGAAATCTCAGCATTTATGTTGTTTTTTAGAAGCATCGTTTCGGATATTACTTTTTCTGGAAATTCGAGCGGAAGATCATATTGTTTGATCACACTCAAAATCTCGATCTGAGGATCACCAGCCGGTCCCAAAATTTCGACAACATCTCCAATCGGTAATTTATAGCGTTCCGGATCACCCCAGTATTTGATCTTGACCATCACTTTTTGTTTGGGATCAGCACCCTTCAAATCTCCGATCACAATATCTGTATGAATGCGCGGATTATCTGGCAGAAGATAATATTTACCGTGATATTTTTCGATATTCCCCACAAATATTTCTGTGTTCCTTTCCAGAATATTGACGATCTGTCCATAACGCTTTCCCTTCCGATTATATTTGATCTGAACTTTCACCGTATCGCCATGATAAGCGTTCAATATATTTTCTGAGGAGATAAAAATATCGAATTTGTCAGAATTCACAAAGGCATAACTTTTATTTTTAGAAATCGCTGTAGCGTCGAATTTTCCGACAACAATTTTTTCTGCGGGAATATCCGCATCGCTGTATTTTCTATTTTTATAAGATATTTCATTCTTTTGCGCCAATTTCTGTAAAGTATGCACAAGATCTTTGCGTTTGTGTTTTCCAACATGCAAAACTTTTTCTAGTTCTTTGATCCTATAAGCTCTGTTCTTATGTTGCAAAAAATTTTTTATCCGAAAGGCTAATTTATTGTCATACATCGTTTTATGCCTTCTTACCGATCTTTTCTTCCAGAAGATCAAATAATGCTTCTTTTTCTTTTTTTGTTTTGGAAAAGCGGATCGACTGCCCGCGAAAAGAATCTAATCTTCTTGGCTGTTGGAAAGTGCTGAGCATAACGCCTTTTTTATCAGCGTAAAAACAGCCAAATTCACTATAGCGTCTTTCAACTTTTACGAACAAATAAAAAATTGTGATCTTATTCTCAAAAAATTGATAATTTGTTGGAATGAAATAGGGGAGAAGTGCGGCCAAAAGAATGATCATCGGCAAAATATAGAATAATGGTGTATTCCATTGCACAACGGCGATTTGCCAGAGTAGCACAGCGATAATTATGAGCACGATCGCAAGCACAATTGAAGTGATCGGATAATCAACAAAAGGATGGGAAGTCCAGCTTAATCTTGGTTCTTCATTCGACATTTTGGACGATCTCCCGGCATTTTTCCAATTCTTCTTTGATCATCAGGATATGGTTAAAAACAGTTTCATCTTTGAATTTATCGCTGATCGTTTTACTCTCGCGTTGCATTTCCTGCAAAATGAAATTTAATTTTTTCCCGGCTTGTGGTATTTTCAAAGCGTTTTGAAACTTATCCAGATGGGATAAAAAACGCACGATTTCTTCTGTTACATCAGCTTTATCAATGTATATCGCAATTTCCAGCATGATCCGACGATAATCTTCTTCCTGCAATTTTGAGCGCATCAATTCTTCGATCTTAACTTCCATATCATTTCTGATCTTACTTTTGTAGAGAGGAAATTTTTCTTTGATATTTGCCATTGCTGTTTTCATTTTCCGATAAGAATTTTTGATGTAATCGTGCATCGCTTGACCTTCTTTTTTTGCCATATTCTGATGTCTATCTAAAGCTTTCTGTGTGATCAAAAAGATAATTTCGTTCAATTCTGGATCTTCAATTTCATTCTCAATAATGGCATTTTCCAGAATCATATCAAGACTCAAAGAAACTTCCAAGTCTAAAATTTCTTGCGTTTCTTGCAATAATTTCTTGTATGAAATTAAATATTCTCGATTCAATTTCAGATCAATTTTTTTCTTACTCAAAATGTTATATCGAATTGAGATCTTTCCCCGCTTAATCTTTTCATTCACAAGCTTTGATATCATATCTTCCAAAGCTATATAATTTTCTGGAAGATTAATTGAAATATTGAAATATTTATGATTCACTGATCTGATATCACAAAATATCTCATATTTCTCGTCTCTAAATTCGGCTTTACCATAGCCAGTCATACTTTTCATTTTTAAATTTTCTCCTTTAAGAGTGAATTTCTTCAGTGCATTTTTTATGTCAACCAGCAAAACTCGAATTCTCATAGTTGAGCTTTGGTTTGCCTAAAAAATATTTTGGATTTTTCAATACAACACAAAACTTCTAAAAATCATATTTGAAGACACTTTTTTTTAAATTGCATTTCTAACTCTCCAAAAATTTTTTCGTTTCTCAGAATCGAATTTTCGAAGTTAGAATTTTTTTGTTTATTTTTATGGTAACTGCACTGAATTTCATAACAATTACCAATAGCAAAAATTTGAATATAGATAAAGATTGAATAATTTAGAAATCTTTTTGTCGCAGTTAATTAAGCTGAGCTATTTAAGTTTACATAATATATCTTATGATGGGTCGTTTATGTGAGGAAATGCTATTGATAGTACTCTTCCTCAAAACTAAATTCTTCTTTAAAAAACTGAACATTCTTCCTAATCGAATTACACTAGTGAAATTATTGAGAATACCTTCAAAAAAATTCAAAATTTGAAAATTTTCATGAACTGATCGTAATGGGAATCAAAAATCAATTATAACGGACAAAAAGAAATAAATAGTCTAATATCACTCAAAAAAATATTTTTGTTGGGATTGATGATATTTCGTCTTCAAGATCGTTGTGAAAAAAAGAAGTTGCTGATAAAATTAATCAAATCTTTCTCCCCTCAAAGTCCAACCTGTCGCAGATGTGATTTTCACATTCACAAATTTTTCAATAAGATTTTTTGATCCGGGAAAAACTGTGATCTTGAAATCTCGGCTTTTTCCAGATACTTCCAATTTTGATTTTTTGCTGATCTTTTCCACATATATCTCTTTTGTTTTTCCTATCTGCTGCTGATATTTTTCCAAAGTGATATTTTCCTGCAATTTGATCAAACGCTGCAAACGTTCCAACCTGATATTTTCTGGAATGTGATCGGGAAATTCTGCCGCTTTAGTTCCTGCTCTTGGTGAATATTTAAAAGTGAAAGCATAATCAAAACGGATTTTTTTCAGCAATTCGATGGTATCTTCAAATTGTCTTTCAGTTTCACCGGGAAAACCAGCGATAACATCTGTGGTGATGGCAATCTCCGGCATTTTTGCACGTAAATGTTCTATAATTTGAAAAAATTGTTCAGCGCTATAACCGCGATTCATTTTCTTCAGAATTTCATCATTTCCGCTTTGCAGTGCCAGGTGCAAATGCTCACAAACTTTTGAAGAATTTGCCATAGCATCAATAACTTCATCTGAAAGGTCTTTGGGATGGGAAGTTACAAAACGTAATCTTTTGATAGTATCAATCTTATTCGCAAGATAAAGTAATTCTGCAAAATTTGTTTTTTGGAAATTGTAGGAATTAACATTCTGACCCAAAAGCGTGATATCTTTGAAGCCCTTTTTACCTAAAAATTCGATCTCGTTCAAAATATCCTGAACAGGACGACTTCTCTCTCTACCACGAGTGTAGGGAACGATGCAATAGGAACAAAAATTATTGCAGCCTCGCATGATCGTTACAAATGCGTTAAATTTACCATAATGATGGGATTGGATGCTGCTGTATATCTCGTTTGGATTGAAATCTGTATTGCTGCGAGAATTATTTTTCTCAGCCTGCGAGATGATCTCTGGTAATTTTTTATATTGATCGACACCAACTACGAAATCGATATTTTTGTTCATTTGGAAAAGGCTATTTCCAAGTCTTTGTGCCATACAGCCGATAACTCCGATCTTTAGTTCGGGATTGTGACGTTTGCGCGCCATTTCATTGCTGATCCTTCCCAAAACGCGATTTTCTGCATGTTCACGCACAGAACAAGTATTGAAGATGATTACATCAGCTTCAGAAATATTATTTGTGATCCGATGTTTTTCTCGTTCCAAGATCGCTGCTACCAATTCGCTATCGGCAACGTTCATCTGGCAGCCATAAGTTTCGATGAAAATTTTCATAGGAAATTAGAACATTCGCCGGCGTTCACCCAAAAGGATCACATCTCGAAGAGCTTCTGTATTTTTTGCTTTCAGCCATTTTTTTTCAAAGTTTGGATTGGAAACGATCTGTGCAATTGCAGCCAAAACTTGTAAATGGAAATTGCGTTCATCTTTCGAACCGGCGATCACAAAAACGATTTGAACTTTTGGAGTATTTTCAGAAAAATGGATGCCTTCTTTACAACGCACGACGAGGATATCAAATTTATTTTTTCCATCCACGATAATATGCGGAATGGCGAGATTATCAGTCAAGACTGTCGAACTTTCCTCTTCCCTATCTTCCAATTTCTGTTTGATGAGATCACAGCTGGAATCCAGGGAATCACAAAGTTCATTGCCGATTAGATTGAAGAATTCATCGCGATCCATTGAATTTTTAAGGTCGATTACTTTGCAATCTTCGATAATGTGATCCAGCCTATCCTTTTCGATGGAATCCCGTTCGCGCACTATCTCTCGCAACTCACGATCAAGAGTTGTCGTTTGTAGATCGGAAGCTTTGATACGTTTCACCAATTGCACCAAAGCTGATTCTTTATTATTTTTTATTCTACCATAAACCAAATACCAAAAAAGACTTATGGTCATAAAGATAAGAGTTATCATTAAAGGATAAAAACCCATTTGGATCAAAAGAAAGATGTAGATTATTATTGCTACGATCTGGATCCAGGGATACATTGGAGATTTGAATTTTGGCCGATAATTCTGGATCCCACTTTCGCGCATAATAATCACAGAAACATTCACGAACATAAAGAGTAATATTTGCATAGTCGAGGCGGTTTTAACCAAAGTTTCTAAGGGCAAGAAAATGAAACCGATCATAAAAGCGGTTGTGATCAATATGGATAGATAGGGAACATTTTTTTTATTAACTTTGGAAAACATTTGGGGAATCAATTTATCTTTGCTCATAGCAAACGGATTACGTGAAGCTGTCATAATGCCAGCATTAGCAGTGGAGAAAAAAGCGAGAAGACCACCAATAGCCAAAATCACTCCACCTGCAGAATGCATGATCTTTTGTGCTCCATCACTGATCGGAGTTAAAGAATATCCCACCGGTGAATTTAAAAGCTCTTTGCCTAAAATACCGACAGTAGTAAAAACCACCAGAACATATAATGATGTAACTGTGATAAATGCGAGTATCATGCCACCTGGAATATTTTTCACTGGATTATCCACTTCTTCAGCAATACTGGCTACTTTTGTTAGTCCACCATAGGAGATGAAGATCATCCCAGCTGTCATAAATAATGTGTGTAGGTCGTCTTTCATAAAATTGGAGAAATTATCATTTTTAACAACAGGTAAACCTTTCACAAGATAGAAAAGAAGAATGAGAATGAGTCCCAAAACCATGAGGACTTGTAATTTTCCAGCATGTTTGACGCTGGAAAGATTCATTATCGAGAAAAAAATACAGAAAAATACTGCGATGAGTTTTATCTCAAAAATTGTGAATCCAGGAAAGATCAAACTGGAAAAAGCACCGATACCAACTAAAGCAAAAGCACTTTTCAAAGCTAAGGAAAGCCAGGCAGAAGTTCCGGCCATCGTTCCAAAACCAGAGCCTAAACTCACATTGATAAAAAAATAAGTTCCACCAGCTTTGGGCATCGCGGTAGATAATTCTGCCATACTTAACATAGAAGGTAAAATTATCAAGCCAGCTAAAAAATATGCAAGAATCACTGATGGACCCGATTTGGCATAAGCCAAACCTGGCAGAATAAATAAGCCTGAACTGATCATCGAGCCAGCAGCAATCGAAAAAACATCGATCAATCCTAATTGTTTTTTTAATTTAGTCATATTAATTATTTCCTCTGGCGGCAATGCATTTGTTTCTACCAGATTTTTTACCTTGATAAAGTGCATTGTCAGCTTTTTTCAAACACGTTTCGATCGTTTCTTCTGCTCTGAATACAGCAAAGCCAAAAGTCATTGAAAGCTGAAATTTCTTATCATTATATTGAAAAACTGTGCTCGCTATTTTGTCACGTAAACTTTCGGAAAGAGATTTTGCTCCTTCTATATCAGTTTCTGGAAGCAAAAATAAAAACTCATCTCCGCCCCATCTTCCTACCACATCCTGCTTTCTGATAGTTTGAGATAACAGGCAAGCGATTTCTTTTAGTACAAAATCTCCAGTATCATGTCCATATTCGTCATTGATGTATTTATAATGATCAATATCTGCGATCATGATCACAAAAGGAATGTGATTTCGTTCAAAACGATAGGTTTCATTATTAATTATATTGATCAATGACCTTCGATTGTGGAGGTCGGTTAGTGTATCTTTGCGAGATAGTTCTTTCACGATCTTTAGTGTTTGACGCAATTGTTTTTCGACCCTCACTAATTTACTCAAGTTTCGCAATGAGATCAGAAGTGTATCCATAGAATCTTGCTGAATGATGGTCAAAGTCATTTCCAGATAGATAATATCACCTTTTGCGTTCAGGAAATCCTGCACAAAGATACCATCATTCAATGAATTGAAAAGATCACTTTTATTTCTCATTTCAGATTTTTCTGGAAATAGTGCAGAAAATTTCGTTCCGATCAGTTCATCCAGCTTATAACCCAGAACTTTTTCGACTGATCTGTTGGCATCAATGATCGTTTCATTATTCATATTAATGATCAGAAGTGCATCAAAATATTTGTCGAAAAGTTTTTTATAATAGGAACTTTCTTGATTTGTCATGATTGCCTATGATATTTCGCTACCAGCACGAAGATCTTTATCAGGAAATAGCAAAGCCATCTCATTTTTATCTTTGACTGCCAGGATCATTGCCTGCGATTCCACGCCCATCACTTTACGTGGCTGCAGATTGATCACCATCGGAACTTTTTTACCGATGATCTCTTTCGGCTCATAATATTCGGAAATGCCAGCAACAACACTTCTTTTTTCATTTCCCACATCGATGATCAATTTCAGGAGCTTTTTCGATTTTTTGATCTTTTCTGCGCTCAAAATTTTGACCAGTCGCAATTCCATTTTCAAAAATTCGTCGAAAGTTATTTTCTCTTTATGTTCGTTTGCAATTTCTGTTCTTATCTGATTTTTTTCCAATAATTCGTATTGTTGGATAATTTCTTTATCTTCAATTTTGCGATATAATTTTTCCACATTTTGGATGCGAAATTCTTCTTTTCCTGTTTGGATGTCATTCCAGTTACAGTTGGCGATAATTCCCAACATTTTGCGCAGTTTTTTCATACTTTCTGGAATCACCGGAGATGCTAAAATTGAGATGGCCTGCAAAATTTGAGAACAAACATAAAGCGTTTCCTCTGCCCTATCTTTATGATCAGTAACGGTTTCCCACGGTTTGCTCTCATCAAAATAGCGGTTTCCGCTTCGAGCTAGATCCATAAAAAGTTTCGTTGCCTTGCGTACTTGATAATTTTGATAACATTTTTTTATTTCCGCTGCTGATTGCCTGATTTCAGCAAAGATCTTTTGCGATAGCCTGGAAAAAGAAGTTGGTTTCGTTATTTTACCAGCAAAATATTTTTGGGTGAAAACGAAAGTCCGATTTGCCAGATTTCCCAGAACATTATTCAATTCGCCATTGATGCGCATCTGGAAATCTTTCCAGCTAAAATCACTATCTTTGGTTTCTGGTGCATTGATCGCCAGAACATAGCGCAGATATTCGCCATCAAAATGTTTTAAAAAATCTTTTACCCAAACTGTCCAATTGCGGCTGGTTGACATTTTTTTTCCTTCCAGATTTAGATATTCATTTGCTGGAACATCATACGGTAAAACGAATTTTTCTTTTTGTTCCATCAGCATTGCAGGCCAGATCATTGTGTGGAATGGAATGTTGTCTTTTCCTAAAAAATGGATCATTTTTGTCTTTGGATCAAGCCAATAATTTTTCCACTTGTCAGGTTCTCCACTCTTTTTTGCCCATTCTTTTGTAGAGGTGAGATAGCCGATCGGTGCATCAAACCAGACGTAAAGAACTTTGCCTTGTGTATTTTCGAGTGGAAGTGGAACACCCCAATTAAGATCACGAGTGATGGCGCGTTCTTTCAGACCTTCATTCAACCAACCCATGATAAAATTGCGCACATTATCTTTCCAATAATCTTTAGTTTCCAACCAGTTCCGTAATTTGTTCTCGAATTTCGGTAGATCAAGATACCAGTGTTTTGTTTTTTTAATGATCGGCTTTTCACCCGATAAACGACTTTTTGGCTCGATGAGATCCATCGCATCCAATAATTTTCCACAAGCATCACATTGATCACCACGCGCTCCTTCACTTTTGCAATGAGGACAAATCCCTTCTACATAGCGGTCTGAAAGAAATCTTTTTTGAACGGGGTCAAAGAATTGTTCAATCTCTTTTTCAAAAATGTAGCCAGCTTGCTGCAGATTGAAAAAAAAATCTTGAGAATCAACAGTATGCTCTTGATGAGACGTTCCAGAAAAATTATCCAATTTTATATTCAAACCTCTCAAATCCTTCTGCATATTGAGATTATATCTATCAACGATTTTTTGCGGATGAACTTTTTCTTCTTCCGCTTTGAGAGAAATAGGTGTGCCATAATCGTCCGTTCCACCAATATAAATAACATCATTTCCCAATAATTTTTGAAATCTCACAAAAACATCAGCATTCAAATATGAACCAGCAATATGTCCAATGTGTAAATCTCCATTTGCATAAGTTAACGCACTCGTAACCAGATATTTATCTTTCTTCAAAATACTTGATCTCCTTTTTTTTGGATTATTGACAATCTATATCATGGGATTTTTTTTCTTTTTTTCACGCTAAAATCATTCTTTTTCTTATAATTTATTACCAGTTTTTTAGTCAAGAATAAAGCTGGATTATACACACTTCGAATCATAAAAAAATTATCAGTTTTTTTACTCTGCAAACTTTGGTTGGTTGCGTCATCATTCACTTCACACTTTTTCAAACTGGCTTTTATCAGTAAGAAAAGATTTCAGGATAGTAGAAGAATTTGTGTTTTCGAATAAAATTTATTTTTCGTGATAATGAGCAAATATTTTTTTTGGAGCGGGTAACGGGATTCGAACCCGCGACACCCAGCTTGGGAAGCTGGTGCTCTTCCTCTGAGCTATACCCGCTCTAATGAATTTCCCTATCAAACTCTGGATTTATGGTTTCCAGAAACTAATTTTTATCTTTGATAAGTGAATATTTGACCACCTTATTTTTTCCAGTATTTTTGCCATGATAAAGTGCATTATCAGCTTCCTTCAGACATTTATCAATTGTGATATCTTTGCGAAAGACCGATGTTCCGAAAGTCATTGAACAATGGATTTTTTGTTCATTGAATTCAAAATCGAATTTTTCGATGCTTTTTCTCACTTTTTCTGCCAGGATAGCGCTGCCCTTTTCATCTGTTTCTGGTAATAGAAAGAGAAATTCTTCTCCGCCCCACCTTGCGCAGACATCCTGTTTCCTGATCGTTTTTTTGATCAATTTTGCAATATTCGAAAGGACAAAATCACCAAAATCGTGACCATAATTATCATTGATCTTTTTAAAATCATCGATATCTGAAATGATCAAAGAGAAGGGGTTTTTGTTTCTTAAGAATCGATATTTTTCGTGTTTAAGTTTCTCTGCCATCGCATTACGATTTGGAAGTTCAGTTAGATAATCGGTTTTAGCCTGTCTTTCTAACTCCTTTTCCTTTTCCATCAATTCTTTTGTTAGTTCTGTGAGATATTGATTTTTCTTTTCCAGAACTTTGCTCAATTCTCTTTTTTGATGAAAATTCAAATAGAATAGTATCAAGAGAACAATGAAAATGGCAGAAGAGAAGATCAGGAAATTTCTTTCTCGAATTTTTTGTGAGATCTTGAGGTCTTTCAATTCTTTTTCTGCTTGCAGTTTTTCGATCTGGTCTTTTTTCTTTTGGTTTTCGATCTGAAAGATCTTCTTTTGTAAAATTGTCTCCTTCTCGAGTCTTTTCAATTCTTCAATTTTTTTGATATTTTCTTTTTGTGTTTTCACTATTTGTCTGTTTTTCATGGTAAGATCTTTTTCATGTTTATCTTGAATGTCAGTTTTTTCTTCGTGATAATTTTCAATAAGTTCCGTAATGATCTTTTGATAGTGTGTTTCAAAACTCTTTTTTGCACGGAAATTTTTCAGAGAATCTTGTTGTGCTTCATAGAGTTGGAGATATTCTATTGCTCTTTTTCTTTCACCTTGAGCATTATGATATTCATAAAGATAAAGATTCATATTTCTGCTTAGTTTCAGCTCCAGCTCTTGATTATAATGATACAGTTTCTGATAATAATCTTGCGCTGCTCTCGTTCGACCCTGATCTTTCATCATGGCAGCGAGCTTTTCATAGCAGCGGATCAACCCTTCTGTGTTATTGGCATTATTATGATAGATCAAGCCTTTTTGGAAATTTTCTTCTGCCATTTTCAGCTCGTTATTTTCCAGATTTATTATCGCCAATTTTTCATAGATCCTTCCTATCGAAATTGGCTGTTTCTGATCATCAAAATTTTGCAATGATCTCTCAAATAAAACTTGTGCATCATTGATCTCTCCAAGCATCAAGTAGATATCACCCATTAAAAAATTGCTTCGTGCGATTCCTTCTTTGAACTGTATCTCCTCGCTCAATTTATTGGCATTGATCGCAAATTGAAACGCTTTTGAAGAATTGAAATTATCCGCATATTGTTTCGAAATATCCAGTTGTATTTCAATGATGATTTTTTTATCGTCAAGTTGATTTGCCTTTGCCAAACTCTTGTGAAGATATTGCAAAGCTGTGTCATATTCTTCCAGATTTCTGTAAGAATGAGCAATATTTATCAGCTCATTGACCTCGCTCTGACGATCATTCAGTTGTCTGCTGAGAGCCAGCGCTTCGATCCCATATTGCAAGCTAGCTTTTGGATAAATTTCCAGATATTCCTTTTGGATCGTGTCTAAGATCGAAATTCTTTCTTTTCCCTTTGATTTATCCAATTCAAGACGCAGACTATCCAATTTTGTCAAAGCGGATAATGTAGAAAAGCTGATAACAAGTAACAGTAATAGAATTTTTTTCATTTTATGGTCCGATAATTTTCAGCCAATCTCCAAGCAGAAACTGCAATCTCCCGATCAGGAGCGAGATCCTTGCCATTGCTGTGTAACCAAAAGCAGCACCGAAACTTATCATCAGAAAGTAAATCCCGATCCGTGCCGTCGAACCAAAAGCACCTTCATGTTTTTTACTGAAATAGAAATATACCACTCCAGTCAAAGTTCCGATCACCAGCATCAGTTTTCCAATAATTTCCACCCAACTTCCACCAATAAAAGGATTTATCATCGTTGCTGTCATTTGATTGATCACATCAGATTTTAAATAGCGCAAAAATAACACGCCCGAAGTTGTTCCAATCACCAAAGAAATTGGAAAACGACTGATCCAGCTTGTTTTTGGAATGAGACGCATCAACATCATCACACCGAGAATAGCTGGTATGATCTTGATCCAATTTTCTGAAAAATTTTGTGTGATCGGATTATAGAGATTTGGAATAATAATGGAAAAGATCGTGTAAACGAACCAGTAGCCCGCAGAAAGTCCCACAAAAACCTGCTCTGCAATCTTATACACAGGATTATCTTTATACAAAAAACTGAAAATTGCGAATGTGAAAAATGCTCCGAGCCAGATTCCAAAAGCTTCAAAGAATTGTATCATTTCTTTCTATCCTTTTTTTGTTTATTTTTTTTCCGCCAATAATTAATATTTCCGATGGTAATAAAAGAGATGATGATCAGATGTGCGATCGATTGCGCATCCATTCCGCTGGTGGCAGAACCAATTTTTCCCACCAAATTTTCATATTCAGCCGCTGCTTTTAAACCAGCCAGCAATCCAGTCAATTGCTTCTGCTCATTCACATAAGGCAGAATTGCAGGAGCACTCACGCCTGTGCAACCACCAGAAGTTGGCCGATTATATTTATCGCTGACGATCTGCACCCATTCTTTGATGCCAGGAGCACCAGCAGAAAGGGAAAAGACAAAGGCAATATTATTATAATTATTCACATCTTGCATAATGGGAAATTCAGTGATCGGCGAGCCATACATATCTTCGGGAAATATTTTTTTTAGATCTTTTCCAATAGATTGAATTGTCACCATTCCGCCTGCTTTGAAGCCAAGATTAATGTAATCTACACCATATTTTTTTTTGGGAAAATCAGGTTTTAAAGTAGTGACAATATCTTCTGCCATTTGCACACCCATTGGCCACATTGCGGTGAAAACGACCTTTATATCTCGTTGAAAACAATGACGCAACAAGGATAATCCCATCGGATGCAATTCTGGCATGCTGGCAGGATCGTAATCGAATGAGATCAAGACGGTTGATCCTTTTGGTGTATTTTCCACCAGTTCATAAACCATTTGCACGTTTTTTGTGATCTCAACTGGCAATCCAACTTTGATAATCAAAGGCAGTGCAACTCCCAAAAAAATTAGCAGAAAAATCCATCTGCGGTCGATCTGTTTGCGCTTTGCCATCATTCACCTCCCAGATAGGAACGTTCTATGCCCAGAATGATGCGCAGGGAACTTCCGATAATTCCCAATCCCGCCCCGATCATAATTGCACGCTGTCCTGCTGTGGTCGGATAAGTCATAATAAATTCAGAAACTTTTGGTAAATGAAGGAAATTGAGCGATTCGGGTAACCAACTTGTCAACAATCCGCCCACCGTTGTATTTCCCAGCATCACCAGAACAGCAGCGATCAATAGCAGATTGGATTCCAGATTCCTGCCGATAAAAGCGCGATAGGCAGCGGAAGCAATAAAAAATGCCAATAATGAGAACATCGTTGCCTGTAAATGTTGATAAACATTCTGGAAAAGATAATCAAACGGTTTTATGCCGATAACTGCTGATATTACTTCTCCATGACCAAATATTCCTGAACTCTTCCCAGTTCCCCAGAGCAAACCAAATCCAACCATAAAAAAAAAGCTGGCCAAAGTTATGATCGAATATTGCCAGTCTTTTTGTTTGTATTTTATTTTGAAGGTATTTACTTTTAACAAACTCAATTGTCCCAAAATAATAGCAAATCCAGAGATGACCAGAAACCATTCTTCCAATTCACCAGAAAGCGTTCCAAAAGGCTTGTGTGGAATAAATTCTGCGATGATCAATAATACACCAACTGTGAAAGTAATAATTAAAGGTATTTTTCTTTTCATAAAACCATCCTAATGTAATGATAAAAAATCTTTTAGAATATGAACATTGAAAATTTCCAGAATGACACCAATCAGAAGAACAATTACGAAAATTGCTTTTCCCAGATCCTGACCTTTCAAGCTACCAAGCTGATGCGGATCTTTGGAAAGATAGGCCGAAGCAGCGAATAGCTCTTCTCCGATCAAAGTGTAATCGCAGGCAACGACGAAAAAAGGCAATTGACTGGGCATTGCTGTGCCTGCTGTTTGGATAGAACCGCTGGCAAAACCTGTTTCAGCTAAAATTAATGATTCAGCATAAAAAGCACCGAGAAAGAAATTTGCTGCCGGCTTTTCGCGCACGATTATTCCATCCACCCCAGCCACATAACCAAATTGATCGTCAGTCAGATAAAAAACCGAATCTGGATCATAAGCATCAGGATTTCCAGCTTTGAGATATGCTTCTTCGACCACTTCTTTCGCTGTCGATAAGACCATCGAACGACAAACAGGAACCAGCAATTTTGTGTTATATTCTGCTACTTTTTGCGCCAGTTTGCCTAATATCGTCAAACCTGCAATTGTTTGCATATCATCCAGATCAAGTGTGCCGGGAATGAAAAGGATTGGTCTGCCCATTTCAGTAGCTCTGCCCACAGATTCTTCCATCGATTCCAATCCGCTGATCTTCCTGATATAAAGCTCTTTTCCGCTTCGAGCTGAATAAATAAAATAGATGATCGCTGCCGTTAAAATGATCGTCATTATTAGAAGTGAAATCTTCTCAGTATTGAACCATTGGGCTTCAGCAGTGATTTGTGCACTTTTCTGTGAGATAAGATTGCCTACTACATCATAAAGAGAAAGACGATAAAAATAGGTTTTACCTGCATTTATATCATTTCCATCTTCAAAAACCCCAAGAAAATCTGATAATTTTTTTATCTCAAGAAAATTTCCTTTTGTATCCTGTCTTTCTAAGATAATCTTGTCTGGTTCATAATCTGAAGCATCCCATTCGATCAAAATTGCAGAACCATCATCATTTGGCTTATCTTTTGCAGTGAAAATGAACTCTTGAGAAAAAAGTAATATTGAATAAAATAAAAAGAGACAGATCAATATTCTCCTCATAAAAACTCCCTGATAAATTTATTGGGTAAATTTGTGAAAAAAGATTTTCAGTGTCAATTGGAAATTATTTTTTCTTTGATATCTTCTCAAAAACAGACATTGAAATCCATTTTATTATTGAAATCGTATTCTGGTCTTATAAAAATTCTCTCATGAGAATAAAATTTATTCTGTTCAGCGAGTGTGTATATTCCAAATAATTGGAATGAGTGCAGTTTCATTTTTTTGAAAATCATTATTTTTTAATAATATTCCAGATAAAAGCAGGCAAAATTATTGACACCACAAATTGATTGAGGATTTTGGCAAAAATTTTTTATTCATTACTTTACAAGTGATGGGTAGGAAAAGCTGAAATATCCTGAGAAGCAGGAGAATATCTAACTTCAAGGGATGGAAAAATTTGATTTGCCATCTCTTGAAAAAATGGAGATGGTTTTTTTGATGAATATTTTTAATGTTTGTATCACAGTTTTTGATCGCGAAAAGGCTTTTAATGATGTCAGCTCTCATCTACACAATTATGCACCTTTCATAAAGTTACGAGTTGGCTACCCGATGCCTGCTCAAAATATTGCTGTTATCTTTCTGATCATAACTTTAACTAATGATCAACTCGGTGCATTTACTGGAAAATTGGGACAGATCCAATCTGTGAAAGTGAAATCCAATCTAATAAAAAAAGAAATATAGAGGTAATTATGAAAATGGACACAAAAGGTCTCAAATCTTTTATTGATGAAGAAAAAATCTGGGATCTCTTGGACAAAGCGAGATCACCCGAGAAAAAAAGAGTGCGCGAAGTTCTGGAAAAAGCCCGTCAAAAAAAAGGATTAAGTTTGGCAGAAGCAGCTATTCTGATGGAAAACGATGATCCTGAACTGATTGAGGAGATGTTGCATACTGCTCGTCAGATCAAAGAAGAGATCTATGGAAATCGCATTGTGCTTTTTGCTCCTTTGTATGTGGGAAATGAATGCGTCAACGACTGCGTCTATTGCGGATTCCGGATTTCCAATAAAGATTGTTTTCGCAAAACTCTTTCCCGTTCAGAATTGATTTTGGAAACCAAAGCTCTTGAAAATCAAGGTCATAAGCGCTTGATCATGGTTTATGGTGAACACCCGAAATATGATGCAAATTATATTCATGACACAGTAAAAACCGTTTATCAAGTGAAAGAAAGAAAGGGTGAAATTCGTCGTGTAAATATTAATGCCGCTCCAATGGACGTCGAAGGCTATCGAATTGTCAAATCTGCTGGCATCGGAACGTATCAGATCTTTCAAGAAACTTATCATCAAAAAACTTATGCCGATTTGCATCCAAGAGGACCAAAAAGTAATTTTTTGTGGCGCTTATATGGATTGGACCGCGCGATGGAAGCCGAAATAGATGATCTGGGGATCGGAGCTCTGATCGGTTTGTTTGATTGGCGCTTTGAAGTTCTCGGATTATTGATGCATGCTGAACATTTGGATAAAACATTTGGTGTGGGACCGCACACAATATCCTTTCCTCGCATTGAACCTGCTTTCGGCAGCGAATTTACAGAAAAACCACCGTATTCTGTTAATAACGAAGATTTTAAAAAATTGGTGGCAATTCTAAGATTGTCAGTTCCCTACACTGGAATGATCTTGACTGCGCGTGAACCAATCGAAGTGCGAAATGAAGTTATACCGCTCGGTGTGTCACAGATAGACGGAGGTTCTGCAATTGGAATTGGAGAATATTCTGCCAAAGATAAAGAAAGTTTCAAAAAAAGTCAATTCATCCTGGGCGATCATCGCACGCTGGATGAAGTGATCAAAGAACTGGCAAAACAAGATTTCATTCCATCTTTTTGCACAGCCTGTTATCGTTTAGGTAGAACTGGAGAACATTTTATGGAATTATCTAAACCGGGCGAGATAAAAAATTTCTGCCAGCCAAATGCTTTACTCACTTTTTCTGAATATTTACTGGATTATGCTTCTGATGAAACAAAGCAAATCGGACTCAAATTGATCGAAAAGGAAGAAAAAAAGATTGCCAATCAAAAATTGAAACAGGAATTTGAAATAAAATTAGATGAGATGAAATCTGGAAAAAGAGATCTGTATTTTTAGAGATTATTGCGATAGTGAAAATGACTAAACCGCATCCTGAATAGCTAATTTTCACAGATTAAATAATTTTGACAAATTCAAAAACTTCCGAATGTTTCAGCTTGCTGAATCTTCGGAATGTTGATTCTTTTCAATTCAACAATCGGAAGACCTGCGGACATTCCGATGTTGAGCTCTCACCTCGAAGAAAGAAAGAAAAGATAGAAACCACGAATTGACGCGAATTGATACGAATGATATAATGTAAAAGTCTGAACCACAGATTTTCACAGATTACAC
>JAGYMQ010000142.1 GCA_018400535.1 Candidatus Cloacimonadota bacterium | reverse complement strand
AAAATCTCCACCCACGATATCGCGTGGTTTCCAGATGATGAAGAAATCTTTTATGTATTGGGAGAGTTCTGCTTCTCTTGGTAGAATTGAGTTTTGGATGAGGGATGCGTATTGGATGGAATCGGTGAGTTTAGTTTTTTCTTCTTCTATTGTAGTGTATGCTTCAGATAGTTGATGCGTTCTATTCTCAACTTCCTTTTCCAGCTTTTCCTGGTTTTGCTCTAAAACTTTAACACGGATCTTATAGATAAAGTAAAGGATCGTTGCTACAATAATGATCAAAATAGAATAAAACCACCAGGTTTGATACCAGGGCGGTAAGATCTGAAAATTGAGTGAAGGTCCGTCCAATATTTTCCCATTTTTCAGCATAGCTTTGTATTGGAAATTATATTTTCCGGGTGGAAGCTGTTCATATTGTTTATTCCGACTGAATGTGTATTCCGACCAATCATCACTGAAGCCCTCCAGAAAAACCGAATATTTTATTTTCTCGGGAAATTTCATCGTTACTGCTTTATATTTGATTTCTGGTGAATTGTGTTTAAATGGCAATTTTATTTTTTCGTCTGGATAAAAACGCAATGTATCAACTTCTAGATGTGAAATGACGGGATTTGCTTTGAACTCAGGTTCATGAAATTTCACCAAACCCTGATCGGTTGCCAGCCACAAACCACCTTTTCTATCTGATTCGATGTCATTTATATCTGTTGGGATTCCATCTTCTGGGATGTAAGAAACAAATCTATCGTATTCCGGTAAATATTTTGCCAATCCTCCCTCGAAGGCAAACCAGAGATTACCATTTGTATCTTCTGCCTCGGATATGAAATTGCCGCCGGGAAGACCATCTTCTATGTAATAATTTCTTTGCTTTCCTTTCATTATAGATGAAAAAATATTTCTACCACTTGCTAGACAAAATATTTTATTATATTTCTTATCTGAATTATACAATATTTGGTTTAAATATGAAATATTTTCTTTATTAAATTTTGTTAGATCATCTACATTTAATGAACGAACTGTAAACATGTCAAGATAACCTAATGAAGGGTTGAATATTGAAAGATATAATTTATTATTATCTTCAAAACCTTGATCAAAAAAAAAGTCTGGAAAGACAGAAAAATCATTTCTTCTTTTATCAAATAAGATACTTACAATTTTTTCATTTTCTGGAAGTTTGCCTGGAAGGATAAGAAAATGAGAACCCGTCTTTCGAATATCAACACATCTTATACTGTCAGGTAATTGTACACGATCTTTGATTTTCATGTTTTCAACTGAATAGATCTGTTTTTTATCCAATATCCAGACTTCTTTATTCAAATTGTCTTTAACACAATCTTTGCCAGAGAATTTTTTTAAAATTTTATTCAAATCCTTTGAAAATAATAGAAATTCTTTTTTATCTTTATTCATGAACCAGTAATTATCATAATTATCTTCCCATAAGAAATTCAGTTCTTTGTTATCCAATCTTTTTGTTTCAATCTGAGAAGTAAATCTCAAAATATCAATTTTTTTATTTTCTGAATTTGATAATAGAAATCCATCTTTCACTTTATGAATTTTTTTAATTTTATTGCTCGATAGACCATCTTTAATTGTAATTTTATCATAATCATAGTCTATAAATTTGTAAAAACCATATTCTGATCCTCCAATCAGATATTCTGAATCATTTGATATAAAAATACGTACGAATTGATCAGCAAAAGGAATATTTATTGTTTTTTTTAGTTTAAAGTTTTTGTAAATTTTAAGATCATTTTGTGCTGATATGCAGACAAAAGATTGTTTATTTATGTGTTTTACTGTATCAAATTTTATATCTTGAATATCAATAAATTCTTGCTTATTGATATTAAAAACAATAATGTCATCGACAAAAGAAGAAGTTTTATAATTATAATAACCATTTTTGATAATTATAAAGTAACTGTTTTGATAAACAATATTATCTGAAAAAAAAAATAGATTCCGCCATGCAACTATTGTAGAAAATAATGATAATTTTTCATTATTATTAAATTGAAAAAAAACTAAATTATCATCTTTTTTATGTGTAAATCCAAAACACCAGAGATTATTTTTACCATCCAATTCAATTTCTGAAATGTCTTCTAAAGGGAAACTGTCACTTTTTTGATAAAATTTCAAACTATCTTGATAAACACCTAACCTTTTTTTAAAGTTTATATAAACAGTAGAATTTTCGTCTTCGATAATTTGTATTGCAGATTCATTTTCTTTCAGATCATATACCTTGTTTATCTTGCCATTATGGATGCGATATAAATTTTGATCCGATTCTGATTCTTCTTTTGTTGTATCGATCACAGATCCTGTAAACCAAATATTTTCCTGAGAATCAATAAATCGAATTTTTGTAATCAAATTATATTTTGTTGTATTTTTATAAGTATTGAATTTATCAATTTTTCGATAGTTGAATTTATTATCCTCAAATTTTCCAATTCCTTTATTCCCAATGAAATAGATTTTATCATTAAATTTTTGCATATATTTTAGAGTATCATTTTCCGGAAAATGGTGATAATCGAAACTTTTCCCATTCCAGCGAGCTGCTCCCTTTTTAGATTTAAAATAGGCTGTACCATTTTCTGTACTTTCCATCCAAGTAAGAGTATCTTTGCAAGTTTTTAGAAAGCGATCCTGCATATTTTCAAATTCTATTCCATCAAAGCGATAGAAAGTTTTGTTATCATTACTATCATAACCTTGCATCCAGATATAACCAGCTTCATCTTCGCATTCAATTAAATTAATTCTGGGATAACCATCTTTTTGTAGAAAAGCTTTGAATTGGTGCTTATATTTCTCTGCTTGTTGCTTATTTTCCAAAACAGTTTTTAAGCTATCGTATTTTGTTTTGTAATCGATCGTCCACAAATTTAACGTGCCAAAAATTAATAGAATCAAAAACCCTGATTTTTTCATCATTTCCTCCAGACTTCTTCTAACCAATCGCCGATATTTTTCTTATTTCGATCGAAGCCAATTCCCAGCAGAATAATTTTTCTATCGTCATTCAAATAAGGCAAAAAATATTCTTTTTGTTTGATCTGTTTTATTGCTGTTTCAGCTTTTCCCATTTTGAATTCGGTGATGTAAACATATTTATCGGTTTTGATGACAGCGTCGATGCGTCCCGTGTTTGTTTGAATTTCGCAGTCGATCTTCAAGCCGAGTAACTTTAACAAAAGATAAATAATCGTATGATAGTAATATTCTTTTTTCGAAAGGAAAATAGCATGAGGAATAGAGACAAAAATAGAGCGGATGATCTCGATGAAATGCGATAAATTTTTATCTGTGAGAGCTTTCACGATTTCATTCAAGATCACTGGAAAATCTGTGCTTGGTTTTCCTGAAAATTCGTTCAATAAGACGCGATAAAAAGAATCTCGCACTTCTTTGTTTGGATAGGAGATTTGGTAGCTGAGAGCTAAGGAATTGGGATCGATATGAATTTTTTTGATCGTCAGATAACCAGCTTGGAACAAGAGAACATTCAAGTCAATATCATCGATCTGATAGGAATCAAAAGTATCATCATCCACCATTATTTCCTGATCATATTTTTCGATGGATATTCTTTTTTCGCGGATCAATTTTGTCAGGAAAGTTGGCGTGCCAGTTTTGAACCAATAATTGCGAAATAATTTATCGGAAAAGAAATTCAAGAGAGAAAAGGGATTGTAAAGGAATTTTTTTCCATCCCAGGAATAGCCATTATACCATTCTTTGATCTTATCAAAAACGAGAAGTTTGCTGATCTTATATTTTTGAGAGACAGCATCTATCATATTGTCAAAATAGGATTTCATTTCTGCATCTGTAATGCCGAGTAAAGTTGAATAATTATTAGATAAAG
>JAGYMQ010000141.1 GCA_018400535.1 Candidatus Cloacimonadota bacterium | reverse complement strand
AAAGGGAACTGCAAAGGATTTCTTTCATTCAACTTTCAACTTTTAACCTTTCCCTTTTAACCTTTCCCTTTTTTCTTCATCCTTCGACTTCGCTCAGGATGACAGAGTAAATAGGATTTAGGTTTTGGGTTTTGGGTGTTGGGTGTTGGGTGTTGGTTGTTGGTAAATAATTCAGGATTACAAATGATTTCTTACTTTCAACATTTAACCTTTAACCTTCAACCTTTAACCTTTAACCTTTCACATCTCACCTTTCACCTTTCACCTTTCACCTTTCCCATTTTTCTCTTTCCTAAAAAATAAAATATTGACACAAAATCCTCTTCACCAATGCATTTTTTTATGAAAAAATTATTTATCTTAGCTTTGATATTTTTGTTAACGATCGCTGTCTCGAGCGATAAAAAAGATAACAGAACGCTCAAAGAAGCGCAATATTACACGAAATTGAAAAAAAATTATGTGCGCTGTGACCTTTGTCCAAATCGTTGCGTTCTGAAAAATGGCGAGATCGGTGATTGTGGTGTCCGCCAAAATGTTGATGGAAAATTGTATTCACTGGTTTATGGTAAACCTGTCGCTATTCACGTTGATCCGATTGAGAAGAAACCGCTCTATCATTTTTTACCAGGAACAAAAGTGCTTTCTTTGGCAACTGTCGGTTGCAATCTGCGCTGCAATTTCTGTCAGAATTGGACGATTTCCCAAAGCCGACCAGAAGAGATCGAGACCGAATATGTTGCTGCTGAAGAGATCATCAAATTAACCAAAGAACATAATTGTGAAAGCATTGCTTTTACCTACACGGAACCTACGATCTTCTATGAATATATGTTGGATATCGCTAAATTGGCAAAAGCAGAAAGTTTGCAAACAGTTTTGGTAACCTGTGGTTATATCAATGAAAAGCCTTTGCGAAAACTGGCAAAATATATCGATGCAGCAAATATTGATCTAAAAGGATATTCAGAAGATTTTTATCAGACTTACACAACCGGAAATTTGCAGCCTGTTTTGAATACTATCAAGATCGCAGCTGAAGAAGAAATGATGATCGAGATCACGAATCTGGTGATTCCCGAAGCGAATGATGATCCAAGACAAATTCGAACGATGTGCAAATGGATCAAACAGGAGCTGGGAAAAGATATTCCACTACATTTTTCGCGTTTTTTTCCAAATTACAGATTGCAGAATAAACCACCCACGCCACTTGAAACTCTGCGCAATGCCTATGAGATCGCAAAAGAAGAAAGCTTGAACTACGTTTATATCGGAAATGTGGGAGCGCTTGCTGAAGATACTTTTTGTCCCAATTGCGGCAAAAAAATAATCGACCGCAGCGGCTTCCAGATCGAAGAAATTCATCTTAATGAAGGTTGTTGTGAATTCTGCGGGCAAAAGATCTATGGGAAATTCCAGGAAAAATAGTTTGTTGTTTTTGCTTTTGGGAATAATTTCGCTTTCAGCTCAGACGATCTTTCTGCGCGAATTGATGATGGCGGTGAATGGCAATGAGATCATTTTTGCGATCACGCTATCGCTCTGGCTTTTTTTGATCGCGATCGGAAGTTTGATCGGAAATAAGATCCCAGCCAAAAATAGCATCATCACACTTTTAATGATGAGCTTGAATTTTCTGATATTGCTTCAGTTCCTGCTGATTCCCTATCTGATCAATCTGATCAATCCTCTTAACGGCGAAATGGTCTCTATTCCAATTCTTTTTTTTACAACTTTCGCGACGCTGACGCCTGTCGCCTTGCTTTTGGGTATATTGTTTCCGCTTCTGTGCAAAACTACAATAATTTCAGCAAATCCGATTCAATATGGTTATATCTGGGAATCGATCGGGATAATTTTGGGTGGCATCATCCTGGCTTTGCTCTTGAATTTCTTTTCCCATTTTCAGATATTGATCTTGTTGACGATCTTCAATTTGATCGTCTTCTATCTTTGGAAACGACGCTTATTTTATCTTATTCTTATTTTGCCTTTTTTTGTGGTGCTTTTTTTCAGCAACAAAATATTTTGGGAAATTTATGCGGAAAAATATGAAGGCCAAAAATTATTATCATCGCAAAATTCCGTTTATGGAAGATTGGACATCACCAGCTGTCATGATCAAAAAAATTATTTTTGGAATGGAGAACTGACCGCAAATTCCGAAAACGAATTTTATGCTCAACAGATGACAAATTTTATGATGTTGCAACATCCTGCACCCAAAAAAATTCTGATGATCGGTGGAGTTTTGAACGGCAGTCTCAGAGAAATCCAGAAATATGATCCGGAAGAAGTTATTTGTTTGGAACTCGCTGATCAAATACTGGATCAGTTACCGAATTCACCACAAGTGAAAAAAGTGGCTGAAGACCCGTTGAGATATCTTAGATCTACCAAGGAAAAATTTGACATGGTGATCTGTGATCTTCCTGATCCAAGCTCTTTGCAACTAAATCGATTTTACACGAAGGAATTTTTTGCTTTGATCAAACAAAAATTTAATAATGAACAGTCTGTTTTTGTATCAACATTGAGTAGCGGAACAAATTTTATGACAAAAGAGATCATTAATTTGAATGCTTCCATTTTCAAAACTCTAAAAAAAGTATTTTCCAATGTACAGCTCATCCCTTCCCAAAAAAATATCTTTCTAGCCAGCAAAGGAAATTACCTGTCAAATGATCCGGAAGTTTTAATCCAGCGAGGAAAAGCTTTTTTCGATATTTGGTTCAATCCTGTCGTGATCAACGAGAAATGCAATGAATTGAGATTGGAAAATATTCGATCAAAAATCGAAGAGGAAAATATCGTTGCCAATAGTTTCGCTCTGCCAGTAGTCTATTTGAATACGTTGCAGCTCTGGAGCAGTAAGTTAGATCCGAAATTTGATATTTTCAGAGTATCACATTGGAAATTAATCGCCACCACATTCATTTTGAGTGGGCTTTTGATCTTTTTTCTGCAGATGCTTCTACCTACAAATAATATTCCAGGCGATCTGGGAATTTTCAGTATCAGTCTGATCAATTTCAGTTTACAGCTGATCCTGGTAAATTATTTTCAAATCTATTTTGGTTATGCCTATTTTATGATCATTTTTTTCACTTCTGGATTTATGACCGGTTTGGTTCTGGGCTTTTATTTATCAAAAAAAATGAAATTGAGTTTGAAGCTGCTATTTCTGATCAATCTCATTTTGATACTATTTTTATTTTTCGTTCCCAAGCTTCCAGCCTTTTTTTATTTTCTCTTAAACATCCTTTTTGCAGTTTTGGAAGGAATGATCCTGGCAAGATTACTGGCAGAGAAATTTCGCAGCGAAAAGCTGGCAGCTGCTGGTAGTTTTTATTGCTTGGATAGTTTTGGAGCAGCGCTAGGCGGCATTATCTTTGGTGTCATCTTACTTCCTGTTCTTGGATTCCAGTTCAGTTTGCTGATCCTGAGCATGATACTTCTGATCAATATTATCATAGTCATGAATTCTTCATGATAAAAAATGAATGTCATTCTGAGGAATCTTTCAGCTTCACTTTCGAAGAATCTCGTGCTTTTCTTTCTTATTCTTCTCGTATCTTGTTCATTAAACCAAAGGTGTGATTTTGCAGAAATCATAATTCCAGCTTCTTCCAATTGAAATATTTCTAAGAAAATGTAATTACCATCACAATATTGTTATCCATTTTTTGAGATGAAGTAACAATTTATTTGACAAATAAAGGACAATTTTTATGCGAACAAAAAATCGTAAAAGGAGAATGATGAAGAAAATCGATCTGCATCTTCACACCACATTTTCTGATGGCCTTTATACGCCGAAACAGGTTCTGCAACTGACGGAGAAATTTGGTTTTGATATTATTTCGATCACTGATCATGATAATATCGGGGGCTATTTGAAAGTCAAAGATCTGGCACATGAATATGATATTCAGATCATTCCTGGTGTGGAAGTGAGCAGTTTCCATAAAAATCGGGAAGTTCATATTCTGGGTTATTTCTATGATTGCAGAAATGAAGCGCTGAGAAATATGTTGAATGAAATTTATCAAAGCCGTTATTCACGAGCCAAAAAGATCGTTTCCAAATTAGCAGAAAAAGGGATCGATCTAAATTTTGAAAAGATCAAAAGTTATTCTGGTGAAAATAATTATCTGGGGCGTCCTCATATCTGTCGAGCTCTGATCGATGAAGGTTATTGCAAAAACAAGTATGAAGCTTTTGATAAATATCTCGGCGATAGCTGTTTTGCCTATGTGCCAAAATATACACCGCCCGTGAAAAAAGTGATTCGCACGATTCAAGGAGCTGGCGGCATCAGCGTTTTGGCACATCCCTACACTCTGCGTGATGATAAGGTCGTCTTTGATGTGATCAAATTTGGAATTGATGGCATCGAAGTTTTTTATGCACGCTGCAATGATGATCTTATCTTTCATTACAATGAAATGGCGCAGATGAATAATCTCATCCGCACTGGCGGTTCAGATTTTCATGGCGATGATATTGATCTGGAAATTTTGAAAACTTACAGCGCTCCACCTTATATTCTGGATGAAATGGAACGAGGTTTACAATGAAAAATGTGTATGACCTGATGAGCATTAATGAACAAAAAGGATTACCTCGCAGTTATCGTTTCAATCAATTCATTCGCTGGTTCACGATCTTTCTGGCTACCGCAGCAATTGCCTATTCGGTCTGGTTGATCTTCAGTAAAGTTAATGCAGATTCTTCCAAATTTGCTCAATTCGTCCCTTTTGCTATTATGTTTTTGGCTTTGAATTCACTTCTGAAAAATATCTTTTCTCTGAATTCGATCCGCTTCACAAAAGATTTTATCAAATTCAACTATCTGGCTAAAAGAGGGAAAAAGATCTTTTGGAAAACTATCAAGAAACTTTCTTTGAACGATGCAAAACGCAAAATGATCCGAATCCATTATCTGGAAAATGAAAAAGAACAAATATTTGAATTCCCCATCGCTTTTCCCAAAATGTTGGAGATCATCAACAGCATTGCTGAACTTTGTGAAGATGCGGAATATGATGAATTTGTGCAAAATGTAATCATCAATAAAGCTACAACAAACAAGGTAGAGAAAAATGATAGTGAAAAATGATTGCAAATATTTTCGAGGAGATATTCCCTGCAAACCGCACAAATCAAAAGGTGTTCATTGCGAAGATTGTGATTTCTTTCAACCTTTTGATCGAAAAATATTGATCATCAAGCTTGGCGCAGCTGGCGATGTGATCCGCACAACGCCAATATTACGAAGATTGCGTAAAGAATTTCCACAAGCGAAAATTTTCTGGCTGACCGATTATCCGATATTTGTTCCAAAAAAATTTGTTGATGAAATCCTTAAATTCAATTTTGAGAATGTTTTATGGTTGCAACAAAATAAATTTGATCTGTCGATCAATTTAGATAAAGATAAACACGCGATCGCTTTGATGAAAAGCATTGATGCTAAATTAAAAAAAGGATATACAATCGATGAATGGGGAAATTGCCGTCCAAAAGATCAAGACGCAGAAGCAAAATGGTTGACAGGGCTTTTTGATGATATCAGCCGCAAAAATAAAAAAAGCTATCCAGAAGAGATTTTTGAGATCTTCGGTTATCAATTCAGAAAAGAAGAATATATTCTGGAATTACCAGCAACCGACCGCATCTTTGATCTACCTAAAAATCAAAAAATTATCGGTTTGAATACAGGCTGTGGAGAAAGATGGCTGACTCGTCTTTGGGGAGAAGATAATTGGATTCAATTATCAAATTTATTAGTAAAGAATGGATATTATCCCCTGCTTTTGGGTGGTCCTCACGAAGATGAAATGAACAACAGAATTGCAGAAAATTCACAGGCTAATTATTTGGGAACTTTTATGCTAAAAGATTTTCTGCATTTGGTTAATACCTGTGATCTGATCGTTACTTCTGTTACAATGGCAATGCACATTGCCATTGCCTTAAAAAAGAAATTGGTTCTTTTCAACAATATATTCAATCGTAATGAATTTGAACTTTATGGTTTGGGAAAAATCCTGGAACCAAAAAATAAGGATTGTCTTGGTTGCTATCGCAATAGTTGCCCCAAAGAATGCATGAGTACAATCCTGCCTGAACTTGTTTTCGATACAATCCTGGAATTACTCGAATGAAAATTGCTTTTTTGGGACCAGCCTACCCCTTTCGTGGTGGAATTGTTCAGTTCATCGAAATGATGGCTGATCAACTGGCAAAAAGAGAACAGGTAAAAATATTCTCCTTCCAAAAACAATATCCGAAAATAATTTTTCCGGGAAAAAAACAGATTGACCACAGCAGAAAAAAACCTGATTTAGAAATCGAAAACGTTTTCATTCCCTACGATCCTTTCAGCTGGCAAAAAGCGATCAGGAAAATTCGCAAATGGCAACCCGACATTTTAGTTTTGAAATATTGGATTCCCTTTTTTGCTCCTGCCTTCGGCGTGATCATTCGTGCTCTAAAAAGGAAAATCCGACTTAAAGTCATTTACGTGATAGACAATATCCAATTTCATGAAAAATGGTTTGCCGGAGAACTGCTCACGAAATTTGCTCTGGGCAAAGCTGATGTTTTGATCACATTATCATATTCGGTTTATCAGGATACGAAAGCATTGTTTCCCCAAAAAAAAATCGTGAAAGGCTTTCATCCTATTTACAATTGTTATGATAAGGGATATTTTTCGAAAAAGTCTGCTAGAGAAAAATTAGGTGTAGGAAAAACCAAGAACATCTTATTCTTCGGATATATTAAGCCATACAAAGGATTAGATATTTTACTGCGCGCAATGCCTTTTCTGATCAAAAAAATGCCTGATATTCATCTGATCATCGCGGGAGAAGTTTATGGCAAAGATGATATTTACCTCGATCTAATAGATAAATTGCAACTGAAAAAATATGTGACATTTCTGAAAAGATTTGTGCAAGATGAAGAAGTGGAAATGCTGTATAAAGCAGCTGATGTTCTAGCGCTTCCCTATAAACATGCTACGCAAAGCGGCGTGATGCAGATTGCTCTCGATATTGGTTTGGGAGCTGTCGCAACGCCCGTCGGTGGTTTACCAGAAATAGTTTTACAAGACCGCACAGGAAAAATAGCACGAAGCACAAAGCCAGAAGACTTTGCTGAAGCGGTGATCGCTTATTTCCAAATGGATATGGAAAAGTTAGCGCACAATCTCGCATTCGAAAAACAGAAATATTCTTGGGAAAGCTTTATCTCTTTGATCTATTAGAATACTATTTATTTTTTACGACTCGGATCGCATCGATCGGACAAACTTCCACACATTTTCCACAATCAATGCAAGATTCAGTGATGATAAATTGCTCATCACCCTCAATGATGGCAGAAGCCGGGCAGATATCATAACAAAGACTACATTTAATACACTCTGATGTAATTACATAAGCCATAATCAGACTTCCATGATCTCTTTTTCTTTGTTTGTTGCCACTTCGGAGATCTTTTTTATCCATTCATCAGTGATTTCCTGAATGTCTTTCAGAAGCTTGGCCTTATCATCCTCACTGATCTCGCCATCTTTTTCCATTTTTTTGGCATCATCATTGCCAGTTCTGCGAATATTCCTGATCTCGATCTTACTTTCTTCCGCCATTTTCCTGATCTTTTTCACGATCTCTTTGCGTGTTTCTTCGGTCAAAGGTTGGAAAGGAAGTCGGATCACAACGCCATCATTATCTGGAGTCACTCCGATATTGGAAGCTAAAATCGCTTTTTCAATTAACGGCAGAACCTGTTTATCCCAGGGTTGGATCACGATCAAACGCGGCTCAGGAATAGAAATATTACTCAATTGTTTGATCGGAGTAGGCTGTCCATAATAATCGATCTTGATATCATCTAAACTGGAAGAATTGGCGCGTCCTGTTCTGATCTTGGAATAATCTTTCAAAAGAGCATTATAAGCATCTTTCATTTTCATTTTCAAATTGCTCAAAAGTGCATCCATCGTTATCTCCTTTTTGCTATTTGGAATGGACAAAAGTTCCAATCTCTTTTCTGGTGATCGCTTCTAATAAGTTCCCACTTTTTGTGATATTAAAAACTTTGATTGACATATCGTTTTCCTGTGCTAGGGAAAAAGCTGTGATATCCATAATCTTCAATTTTTTCTCGATCGCTTCTTCAAAGGTCACATCCTGAATGAATTTGGCATTTTTATCTTTGATCGGATCATTTGTGTAAACACCATCAACTTTTGTTCCTTTGCAAACGATATCTGCGTCCACTTCGATCGCTCGCAGAACTGCGGCAGTATCAGTTGTGAAAAAGGGATTGCCGGTTCCAGCGCAGAAAAAACAGATCTTTCCTTCATTCAAAGAACGAATGGCACGATTCGGTGTGTAGTATTTGGCGATCTTTTCCACTTGGATGGAAGAATAAACTTCTGTTTGATAGTTTTTCTGGTTGAGCACATCGCTGAAAATGATCGCATTTTGGATCGTTGCCAGCATGCCCACGTCATCAGCTGCTACGCGGCGCATTTTTTTCCCAAGTTTGGAAAGCCCACGGAAAAAATTTCCCCCACCCAGAACAACGCCAATGCTGTATCCGAGTTTTTTAACATTTGTGATCTCATCTGCGATTGATTCGACCGTCTCAAAATCGATGCCGAAACCTTTATTGCCCGCGAGGATCTCGCCGCTGATCTTGAAAATTATCTTGTTGATCTTTTCCGGTTTGAATGTTTTCATAATCTTTCTTTCAAGATTTTATCTGAGCAGCTACTTCTGCTGCAAAATCTTCTTCTTTTTTCTCGAGACCTTCGCCGACTTTAAAGCGATGAGCAAACAATACTTTCATATCTCCAGCATATTGCAGAACGGTGATCTTATCATCTTTCACGAATTTTTGCTGAAGCAGGCAATTTTCTTCATAGAATTTTCGCATTTTCCCGATCAGTATTTTATCGATGATCTTTTCTGGTTTTCCTTCTTCCAGAAGCTGTTTCCTCATTATTTCCTTTTCTTTCTTGATGTCTTCTTCTGTCACATCGGATTGATCAAAATATACAGGCGCCATTGCTGCTGTGTGCATCGCGATATCATTTGCTTTTTCACGATTTTCTGGATTGTCTTCGCCTTCCACACCGACCAAAACGCCGATCTTTCCGCCCATATGAATATAAATACTGACAAAACCAGGTGCTTCAGCTTTGATGAAACGACGCAAAGATATATTTTCACCGATTTTTGCGATCAGTTCTTTTAGTGTCTCTTGAACAGATTTTCCATCGATTTTTAGGTTATTGAGTTCTGCGATGGATTTAACGTTATTATCCAAAATTAATTCAGTCATTTTCTTTCCAAAATTTTGAAATTCCTCATTTTTGGCTACGAAATCGGTTTCAGAATTAATTTCTAGAAGACAACCTGTTTTTTCGTCCTCAGAACTTTTGGCAAAGACCAGACCTTCGCTTGTGATCCGACCTTCTTTTTTCTCTGCTTTACTGATTCCCTTTTCGCGCAGATAATTGATCGCTGCTTCCATATCGCCATTTGTTTCTTGCAAGGCTTTTTTGCAGTCCATCATGCCGACGCCAGTTTTTTTTCTCAATTCCATCACTGTTTTTGCTGATATACTCATAGGATTCTCCTAATCTTCTTTTTCTTCTTCTTCAGATAGTTTGTTTGATCTTTCTTCGTTTTTTTCTTCTGTTTCCCGTTTTGGTTCAGAATCTTGCGCGGGAATTTCTTCTTTATCTTCTGTTTCTTTTTTTGCTTCTGTTTTTTCTTCTTTATCAGCTTTCGGTTTATAAGAATCTTTTTTTGAAGTTGGTTTATTTCCTTTTTCGGGATCCACCACGTCTTTTCCTTCCAAATTACCTTGTTTACCATCAATGACTGCCTGAGAGATAATGTCACACATCAAGCCGATCGCTCTGATCGCATCATCATTGGAAGGGATCACATAATCCACATCGTCAGGATCAGCGTTTGTATCGACCATTGCCACGATTGGAATCTTCAATTTCTTAGCTTCATGCAAGGCGATCTCTTCTTTGATGATATCAACGATAAAAACGGCGCCTGGAAGCACATCCATTTCACGAATGCCACCGAGACCATTGAGAACCTTATCATATTCACGTTTCATCTTTGTAGCTTCCAATTTAGTGAAACTATTGATCGTTCCATCTTCGACCATTTTTTCATACTCATCCAATTTGGAAATACTTTTGCGAATGGTCTGCATATTCGTAAGCATTCCGCCATACCAGCGATTACTCACATAATATGCGCCACATCTTTTGGCGGTTTCTTCCAATGAATCTTGAGCTTGCTTTTTGGTCCCTACGAAAAGCACTGATTTCCCTTTGCTGACAACATCTTTGATGAACATATAAGCTTCGTTGACAGCATCGACAGTTTGTTTCAGATCGAGAATGTGAATTCCATTTCTTTTGATAAAAATATACTTATCCATTTTGGGGTTCCATTTGTAAGTTTGATGCCCAAAATGTGCTCCAGTTTCCAATAGTTGTTTCATTGTAACAACTGACATATTATCTCCTTTTCCGGTTATTTTGTACTATTTTGGAATTATGTGCAGCAAAATTCGAGGATTCGAACACCGTTTTGCACATTCCAAAAAGTATTATTAAGATCCAAATTAACGTTTGGAAAATTGAAATCTTTTTCTTGCTTTGGGGCGTCCTGGCTTTTTCCTTTCGACCATACGCGGGTCTCTGGTGAGATAGCCTTTTTTCTTGAGTGCAGATCGCAATTTTTCATCATACAGAACCAAAGCTCTTGCCACGCCATGACGAATCGCGCCTGCTTGCCCGGAAAG
>JAGYMQ010000140.1 GCA_018400535.1 Candidatus Cloacimonadota bacterium | reverse complement strand
AAAGGATTTCTTTCATTCAACTTTCAACTTTTAACTTTTCTTTCCCTTCTTTCTTTTCCCTTTTCCCTTTTCCCCCTTTTTCTTCCTTCGACTCCGCTCAGGATGACAAATAAATTGCTCAGGATGACAAAGGATTGCTTTCATTCAACTTTCAACTTTTAACTTTTCTTTCCCTTCTTCCTTTTCATTTTATCCATCTTTCGATTTTTCGTGAGTATCTCATTTTCAATCTTTGATATCTTTGTCAAAGATATACTTTTCGGTCAGAACTGTTTTAATCCAAACATTTTTACCATCACACGAAATTTGAACAGCACCGTCTTTTCCAGTGATAAAAAGATTGTCTTCCAGAAATTCGTATTTTTTCATAGTTTTTGCGTGTGGAAATCCAAATCGATTTTTCAGCGCTGTGGGTATAACTCCGAATTTTGGACTTGTTGCTTTAATAAAGGCAAATGTAGAAGAAGTCTTGCTGCCGTGATGCCCGATCTTTAAAAAATCAATATCAAGAAAGTCACGATATTTTCGGAGCAAATATTCTTCAGCTTCTTTTTCCAAATCACCAGTAAAAAGGATAGAAAATTCATCATAATCCAGTCTGCAGGTGATAGAACAATTATTGCGATTTTCGTCGTGATAATCTGAATCGGGATGCAATATTTTCAATTTCACCGAGTTTATCGGCAAAGTGAGGGTATCTGTGATCGTGAAAATTTCACATTTTTCCTGTTCTATTTTTGAGTATAATAGCTGCCAGATCTTCCGCTGCATAAACTCATCGGTCAGCACCAGATTTTCCACTTTGCATTTATTTAAAATAGCTGATAACCCGCCATAATGGTCATTATGAGCGTGAGTGATGATCACCCAATCCAAAGTTGAGATCGCATTTTCTTGAAAATAGGGTAAAGCTGATCGGATGAAATGTTTACTGTTCGTTTCTGGAGGTCCTGAATCGATCAAAATATTTTCATTTTTAATCGTTTCGATCAAATGAAGATCTCCCAATCCACAATCGAAAAAAGTTATCTTCAGTTTGTCATCTCCACTATTCCAAAAAAAAGTGATGGCAAGAAGAGCGCTCAATCCAGTACAAAACAAGTATTTTTTTTTCTGCTGAAATTTTTTGGAAAACAGGCTGAATAAGATCGCATAAAGCAACAAGATTTGCCATATTTCCAAAGAAATAAAATCAAAATGGAAAGGCAAGCTGGAAGCAAAATTTGCCCAAAAACCGAAAATTTTTAGTAAAAAATGAAGACTATTTTGATAGACTGAAATGATAAAAGACACTTCTGGTAAAAGAATAACAAAGAAACTTAGAGGTAGGATGAAAGAGATCAAAGGAATTCCGATCAAGTTTCCGATCAAGCCGTTGAAATTGAATTGCTTGAAATTGTAAATAATCAGTGGATTGAGGAATAGATTCAGGATCAAGGAAGTGAATATCAAGATCAGGGCTGCATTCAATATTTTTTTTCCCAGATTTAGAAGTCTGATCTCCTCGCTTTTTATCTTGATAAATTTGAGATTTGGGATTACGTTCAACAGCACAAAAACAGCGAGAAAAGATAATTGCAATCCCACAGTAAATAATTGTTTTGGCGAGAAAAGGGTGATCAAGAATAAACTGAGCAATAAGATATAGTTCGCATCGACCTTTCTTTGCAAGATCTTTGCCAGCAAATACAAGCTGATCATTAAAGCAGCTCGCGTTACGGACGGTGTCCAATTACAAATTCCAGCGTAAAAAATCAGAAGAAAGATCAACAATATTCGTGCAAGATTGCGATTTGGGATCATTATCTGAAGGATCGATAACAAAACAAGATAGATAATACCGACGTGTAAACCGCTCACTGCCAGAAGATGACTTAATCCGGCCAGATTCAAAATACTTTGCCATTGCTCTCTATCACTTTTATCGGCGATCAAGATCGCTTTTATGAAGCCTTGATATTCGCCAGCTCGTTCTTCTATGCGCTTCCGCAAAAATTTTCTCGCAGAGATCATAGTTTTATGATAAAAATTTGATCTGTTATCGACTATCGAGATTTTCGTTTTGGTAAAACCGCTGGCAAAAACATCTTTGGCTCGCAAATATTCTTGATAATCAAAACTGGCTGGATTGGAATTTTGAAAGATCTTCCTGATCACAGCCACCGTTTCGATTTCATCACCAAATTGCAGACTATCTTGATCGCAAGAAAATTTTATCTTGCCTTTTACTGGAAAATCTTTGATGGAATGGAGTTCGAGAATGAAGGTTGAACGATTTTCTATCCAAACCACTTCTGAAGCAATTCGACCTTTGATCGGCTGCATGATCTCCTGGTGTTTTTGGATGATCGAAAAAATATGATTCGGCGGGTAATTTTCTTGAATGTGCATCATTCCCAAAAGCAATATCAGAAGTAAGACAAGATATTTTCGGAAAATACCAAAAAGGACAACGATGAAAATCGCAGCGAATAAGATAAATATAATTGGAAAAGAAAGGCACAGAAATTTTCCGATGCTGATACCGATCAGCCAGAAAATGATTGGAATTTTTAATGGTTCGAGAGAATTGCCCCCCATAATTCCTCTTCTTAGATCAGTTTATAATAGTCTCTTAAAGTTTTTGCGTAAATTTTTTGGTTGGTTTCTAATATATCTTCTAGAGTTGGATTTTGTTGGTTAGATTCTCGTTCGACCGCATTTTGCACAAGTTTGGAAATTTGCAAAAAGCTGATCTTTTTATCCAAAAAAAGTGAAACAGCAGCTTCATTAGCAGCATTCAAAATAGTGGGTAAAATTCCTTTTTCGCAGGCAATCTCCCGTGTGAAAAAGAAAAGCGGATATCTTGCTTTTTCTACTTTGGAAAAGGTTAGAGCAGGTAATTTCCAAATTTTTGTTTTAAAAATGTCAGATTTGATATGTTTGGGATAGGTCAGAGCAAAGAGGATAGGGATCTTCATTGTTGGCAAGCTCATTTGTGCAAGGATTGAGCCGTCAACGCATTCCAAAAAAGAATGAACGACAGATTGCGGATGGATCACGGCTTCTATCTCATCGTAGCTTTTTCCGAAAAGCCAGTGTGCTTCGATCACTTCCAAAGCTTTATTCATCATCGTAGCGCTATCAACCGTGATCTTTGCTCCCATTTTCCAGGTTGGATGCTGCAAAGTGTTGGCCAAAGTTATTTCTTCAAAATCTTTCAAAGGTAATGTGCGAAAGGGTCCGCCCGAAGCAGTGAGAATGATCTTTTCTACTTCAGAGATCGCAGAACCGAGCAAAGCTTGAGAAATAGCGCTGTGTTCACTATCGACAGGCAACAGACGATTTTTGGAATTCTTAACTTTTTCCATGATAATCTCGCCGGCCATCACGAGCGATTCTTTATTTGCTAGAGCCAGGTCGATGCCGGTTTCCAAAGTTCCCACAGAATATTGTAAACCAGCAGAACCAGAAATTGCGTTCAAAACAATATCACAATCAATTGTAGCTAAAATCTTCAGCAATTCATCTTCACCGAAATAGAGATCTTTGCTTTTTATCTTTGGCTTTATTTCGTTGGTGAAAACAAGTTTTTTGATCTGGAATTCTTCTCCGATCTTTTGCAATTTTTCGAGGTTATGATGAGCAGAAGCCAGCACGATCTGAAAATCCCTGGAATGTTCTCTGATCACTTCCAGAGCAGATTTTCCAATGGAGCCCGTAATGCCGAGGATCGCAATTTTCTTCATTTGATAAGACCGATCGATATTTTTTGTGAATTTTCTAATTCTGTATCATGAATAAAGGCATAATTGATAAACCAATTTTTCCATTTGAAAGCGAGACCCATCGTGAATTTATTAATATCAAAACCACCCAGAAGTAGTAAATTGGGATGAGCTTTCATTTCCAGACCAAAATGGGGATCAATACTGAAAAGATTCAGGTCAAATTTGGAAGCTGTACTGCGCTTTTCTCCATAAAATTCTGAACGGATAATGAATCGAGTATAACGGTTGAAGATGGGCAATTTCGTTTCCAGACTAATTTCACTATCCAGCGATGGATTGACAAATTCATGCGTGCCATTTGACCAAAAAATCTGAGTGGTGAAAAGATCGCGTGCTTTCAAAGCAGCAAGAATATTTTCTTTCAGTTGGAATAATGTAGAAACGTCAAAGCCAAAACCATAGGCATTTTCAGTTGCCAGATCCCGGAAAATGAATTTCGGCGTGATACCAAATTCACGCTGAGCAAGTTTGTGGGCAAAGCCAAAATATGCGATGTAATCTGCATTATTGACAGACGTGAATTTGTAGGGACGATTTCCATAATACAGACTATCTTGTGGGTTTTCCAATTTTGTGAGGGGAATATCATCGATCCCGATACGCGAGATTGTGATAGAAAATTTTTGTTTTTTACCAAAAGTGCCAGAGAAAGTATCATGATTTAGCAAGCCACCATATTCTTCGGAATGCATCAGTTCAAATTTGTTTTGCTCGATTTTTGGAAGTAAAGCAGAATTCCAGTAGGCAGGAGCGAAATTGTTCACATCAGTTAGACCGGTATTCCCACGCGCTTGACTTTTCACTTCCGCACCCAGATTGAAGATCTCTCCAGCATATTTGGTGGCAAAAAGTTCACCAGCAAAAATCAGGAATATGAGTATTAGATTTTTTTTCATATTAGCACCTAAATTTTTTTCACAAAGGATCCAATAATTTTTTTTAGCTTTCCACCTGAAAATGATATCGTCAATTTTGCATCGATGCCTCGTCCGTCAACATTCAAGATCACACCTTTACCATATTTAGCATGCTCGATTTTTTGTCCAATCTTAAAATGTTTTTTATTTTCTGTCACGACGGATTTCTTGCGGCGCACTGGTGTTCTGGGCACTTGATTTTCATAATATTGTCCATTCTCAGTTTCCAATAATTCCTCATCGATCTCCATCAAAAATCTGCTGGGGAAAGCTGCTGTGATCATATCAAAAACTCTTCTTGTTTGCACATAAGTCATGAAAACATTTTTTTTTGCCCGCGTAATGGCGACGTAGAGTAATCTTCTTTCTTCTTCTAATTGTTTTGGCTCATCGAGCGAACGAGAATGAGGGATGAGATTATCCTCGACGCCGACGATAAAGACATAATCGAATTCCATTCCTTTTGCATTGTGCATTGTCATCAATTTCACAGAATTCTCGGTTTCGTCATAATTGTCGATATCTGTTTGCAGAGCGAGATTTTGGATATAATGGACAAGAGAAGGTTCTTCTTGATTATTTTGCTGATAATTTTCTGAGAATTCGCGGGTTGCACCCAGAAATTCTTTTATATTTTCGCTGCGGGAAATATCTTGCGGATCATCGGAATCATAGAGAGAAAGAAGTTCCAATTCCGTGATCAATTTTTCCAAGAATTTTGTGATTTCCAATTCTTGTGCTTCTTTTTTCCAATCCAATATTTGCCGAAAAAAGTTTTTTACTTTCTGAGCAGAATTTCCAAGATGATCATAAAGTTCATCCTTTCCCAAAGCTGCAAAAAGTGAAAGGCGATAATTCTCAGCAAAGTTCAGCAAACGTTTTTGCGTCACTTTGCCGATGCCGCGTCGCGGGGAATTGATGATACGCAAAAAGCTTTCATTATCTTCAGGATTAACCAGAATTTTTAAATATGCCAGAATATCTTTGATCTCTTTTCTTTGATAGAAATTCACGCCGCCGATGATCTGATAATTGATATCATGATTCAAAGAGCGACTTTCCAGAACACGCGATTGCGCATTGGTGCGATACAAGATCACAAAATTGTTTAGAGCGATCTCTTCTTTTTTTTTGAGTTCTGATATTTTTTCAAAAACAAAATCAGCTTCTGTTCTTTCGTCTGAGAGTTTCACCAATTTTGGTTTCAAAGCCGATTCTTTATCCGTCCACAATTCTTTAGTATGTCGATCGCTGTTTTTGGTGATGAGCGAATTCGCCAGCGATAAGACTGATTTTGGAGAACGGTAATTTTTTTCCAATCTAATTGTTTTCACATTTTGATAATCTTTCTCAAAATTCAAAATATTTTGGATTGTAGCACCTCGCCAGCTATAGATCGCCTGATCATCATCTCCGACCACGCAAAGATTCTGATGACTTTCTGCCAAAAGATTGATCAATTTGAATTGAGCATAATTCGTATCCTGATATTCATCGATCATGATATATTTGAATTGGTTGGCGTATTTTTTTTTTATATTTTTATTTTTGTGTAACAAGAGAGCAGTAAACATCAAAAGGTCATCGAAATCCAAAGCATTATTCTGTTTTAATTCACTTTGATATTGACGATAGATTCGATGAACCTGCTTTGTAAAAAAATTTTCAGGATTAAAAGAAAAAAAATCTTCTGGTAAAATGAGCGAGCTTTTTTGTCGACTAATGATGCTGCGAACTTTTTCCAAAGAGAATTTTTTGGCGTCGATATCCAGCTTTTTATAGATCTTTTTCAGCAGTGATTTTTGATCTGCCGTATCATAAATGGAAAAATTACTGGAAAAATCAAGATGATCACTTTCTCTTCGCAAGATGCGAACGCAGATCGAATGAAAAGTTCCCACCCACAAAGAAAAAATGTGAAGATCAAAAGTTTTTTGTAGTCTTTCTTTCAGTTCATCAGCAGCTTTGTTCGTGAAAGTTACGATCAAAATATTGTAGGGATTGACTTTTTTTTCTGAGATCAGATAGGCAGTGCGATAGATTATCGAGCGCGTTTTTCCGCTGCCAGCACCAGCGAGAACTAAAAGAGGTCCTTCGGTGGTGGTGACGACTTTTTGCTGTTGTGGATTAAGTAGCGCTTGAACATTCATCACCTAATTTCCAGTTCCCCAAGATTTTGGTGAAGAGCGATAACCTTCCAGACTGTCACCATTCACGATCTTGTAGATAGAAAGTTTATACCAATACTCATTATCAGCCAGTTCCACATCATCATCTTCATAACTCAAGGTGCTATCAGGTTGTTGTTCTATAACCTCAATTTTTTTATACAGCAAATCATATCCTTCGGAGCGATAGATGAAATAGCCATCAGCATAACTACTTCTATCCCAGGAAATGATCAGGAAATCATTGTCAATATTTTGGACTTGGATTCCGCTCGGTTCAGAGAGATCATAAGTTCCGTCTAAGGGATTACTGCGATCCAGAGAACAAGCCAGAACAGAAATTACAAAAACAAAAAGAAATATTTTTTTCATCAGAGACCTTCTTAAAATCTGATAGTTATGCCATTCAGAGACAAAGAAATTTTTCTTTGCTGTTCTTCCTGCAGAATTTCCTGCCAGAGTTGTGCATTATATGTATCTGTTGCGCCTATCGAATCATAAATATTATAGAGCCAGACACCGATGCCGAGATACAAGAATAATTGAGAATAGGTATAGGGTTGATCAGCATCATTGTAATACTGTTTGATATCAACGATATAAGTTGCATCTTTATATTTTTCATATTTATCCATCGCTCGATCGTAGAAGAAATAGCTTGTTCCCAAAAGCACAACTTCGGAAAAAAGCAGAACAAATCCTTTTGTGTCATCACCAGCCGCGAATTGACCCCAACCGGGAGCGATGGATGATCGTAAAATATTGCTCGAAATATTTTGTTTTCGCATATTATAGATCTGCAGTAATTTCTGTTTTTTCACTCTTTCTTCTCTGGCAGAAAGTTGTTCCAGATGATCTTTCCAGCCATATTTTTGGGGATCAGAAAATTTCTTGATATCAAATTCGGTTTCTTGGGCTTTCAAAAAAGAGATAATGAACAGCATAAGAATAAAGATATTTTTTTTCATAATAACCTATTTTTTCATTAAATCTTCAGAAATCTTGTTGGATGGGCTGATCTTTTGATGTTTCAGATCAACTCTCCAGGCATAATAGTAATTCGCATCAGGCGTCAGGATATCATAGCGCACTTCAAATTTATATTCACCGGCAGCATAGGATACGCGCCAGCCTGAGGAAGAGACAAGGTCTTCTCCAAAAATCGCTTTTTGTTCTTCATAAAGCAGCAAAAGGCGATCACTTAATCTTCCATTGCGATAATCCAACATAATATCCAGGGCGAATTTCTTTGGTTCTGCTTCAGCTCTTTTTAGATTTGCCATAATGAAAATCTTTTCTTGCACGCCTTCCAGTTCATATTCGGCATAGGATTTGCGATAAAAATTCAAGGCTTGGGTATAATTCTCTTCATCTTCATATTGGCTGGCTTGTTGTTGGAATTCCAGCGCTTTTTGATAATGCTTTTTCTGCTCTTTGGCCGAGTTGATCGCATCTTCTGCAGCTTGATAATTTTCTATCAGATCAAAACAAAAACTATAAGTGGAGATCGCTTCATCGAATTCATAATTATCGATCTTATCATTTCCTTGTGCAATTAGATCATCACAGGTTTTTGCTGTTTCTTCCTGAACGAATTTTTTCTTTTCTGGAGAATAGAATACAACGCTGTCATAAAAACTTTTTGCTTTCAGCAATTTCAATTTACCAATTTCTGCTTCAGCTTTCAAAAGATAAACTGCGCTGATCTCATCAAAGATCTGGTCTTTGATGCTGGTGGGATATTGATTTAATTTGAAAAGCAGATCAAGCGCTTTATCGTGTTCTGCATTTTCTTTGAAGCTGATCGCTTGTTGCACATAATAGGGGAGCAATTGATCTATTTCAGGCTGGATGCGCTTTGTGAGCTCATTATCAGGATAATTTGACCAGAGAAAATGATAATCCTGAAAAGCCAGGTATTTTTCATCTCTTTCCAGATAAATATTTATGCGGTTGAATAAAACTTCCGGGATCAATTCCGAATTTTCCAGATAGGAAGTGATCTTGTTATAATAATCCAGCGTTTGATCAATGTCGTTTTGAGCTTTGCTGATCTCAGAAAGCTGGTAATAACAGTTATCTAAATAACCATCAGCGATCTCAGAATTCGCCAGAAAAAATAGGCGGGAAGCTAAAATCCAATTTTCCTTTCTATAAGCTTTGTAACCCAGCTGATAATAGCAGTCTGAACGTTCCAGCCGTGATTTTACTGCCATCGCTGTGTGCTCATGATTTTCTAAAAAATCATCATAAAGTTGGATAGCAACGACGTAATTGCTTTTCATATAAAAGTCGTAGGCTAAGGAATATTTATCTGTCACAGAGCAAGCTGACAAAATCAGCAAGACTATTATCACGAAAATTATTTTATAATATGATCGTTTTTTCTTCATCGGCAATTTCTAACTCTTTGTTCAATTTTTTCTTTTTAATATCTTCGATAGAAATATGATTCAAAATTATTCTGGCTTTTGTTTCCTTTTGCAGAGAATTTATCTCACTAGAATCAGGATGAAAAGCATCAATAATGATGAGATCAGCATTCTTGAATTTCTGAACATTAATTTTTTGAAGATCAGAGGTGTAAAGCAATTTTTTGTTATTTTCTGTGATGAGAAAAGACCAACATTTCATTTTGTTCGGATATTTTTTTTGTGTGATGATATCTGAATAGGACTTGAGATGTTCATTTTCCCAAAAATCAATAAAATCAAGATCTTGTTTCAATTCATCAATTTTTTTTATCTTGAGCGGATAGGAAAATCTTTCGCTGAAAAGATACATCATTTGCATACTTTTGATAAAATCTTTAGGTCGTTCTGGCAAATAAATGCTCAACGCTTTTTCCCTTTTTTCCAAAAATAGTAACTGTAATAAAATGAATATTCCCGCAATATGATCAGGATGGAAATGACTGATAATAATCATATCCAGCTGATCGCCAGTTAGTTTGTTTCTCAATAATTGGGAAACAATGCCGTCTCCACAATCAAAAAGGATTTTTTTATTGTTCACCTCCAGATAGATGGCAGCGTGATGTTGACCCAATGTTGTTTTTCCTGGAGCTGAACCTAATATTTTCAGTTTGATGATCTACTCCTTATTTATCTTTTTGATTGGATGGAATGATTACCGGAATTTCATCCAATTTGCGACCAAAAAAAAGAAAGAGAACAGCAAATAAAGCTGTGGCGATGATCAAAAGAATTTCTGATTGCATTTTGAAGATCAATATCGTGATCAGAACAATGATGATATTGATCAGATAGACGATAATCGCTGTCACTTTGGGAGATTTCATCGCATTCCCAATGCGATGTGTGGAATGATCTTTTCCACCTTGGCTCAATTTTCGCCCATCTCTTTTGCGGATAAAACTGACCAGAGAAATATCGAAGATCGCGTAGCTGAGCAATAATACAGGCAAAAGATAATAGAGATCATTTTCCATTCTGATGACAGCTAACCTACCCGCAAGAATTCCCATCGAAGAAAGAAAATAGCCGATAAACATGCTGCCAGCATCACCCAAAAAGATTTTTGCTGGATGAAAATTGTAGGGCAAAAAACCAAAAACTGCACCAGCAAAAGTTAACGAAAGCAATGACATCAAATTTGATTGAATGACCAATTCATGATTTTTGCTGATAAAACTGAAAGCATAGAATCCTAAGGCAAGAATACCTGAAAGTCCTGTTATAATACCGTCCATATTATCCAAAAAATTCAAAGCATTCATCAAACCGACCATCCAGAGCGTGATGATGGGTAGAGAAATATAGATCGGACCTAACAACGTGAAAAGATTGTTTGAAGAAACAAAGATTAAACAGGAAATGATCTGTCCGATCAATTTCACGCCGGGACTCATGCCATATTTATCGTCAATAATACCAACGATCACAATGACCATACCACCAAGCAGATAGCCGATAATGGGCATTTCAAATGTGTGAAGATTAGTGATCACAACATAAAGTGTGAGTATAAAAAAACCGATAAAAACTGCCAGCCCACCCAGAAGTGGAGTAGCTTTTTTATGAACTTTACGTGCAGAAGGATTATCCAAAAAATTTTTTCTGTTAGCAAAAGCGATGATCTGTGGTGTGATCGTATAAACTGCCAGAAAAGACAGAATAAACAGCGACAAAAACAAATATATAATATTCATATTTTTCTCATATTTTTTTTATTTCTTTTTTAAATAAGTTGCATTTTTGTCAACGAATGAAAATCGATCATGCAAAAATCATTCTGCAAATTTTCTTTCTCTTTTAAATTTCAATATTATAAAGATTTATTTTTCTGCGCAAAGTATCTCGCGAGAAACCCAGCTTTTGTGCAGCTTTTGTTTGATTTCCATCGGTTGCTTTCAAAGCCTTTTCGATCAATACTTTCTCATGATGCTGAATATTGTAATCATTTTTATTTATCATATAGCTTATCTTATTATACTCTGGTTTTAATACTTTGCTTTCGATTTTATGGTGGAAAAAATTATTATTGATCATAAAGTTTTCTGATTTCAAAACATTGCTTGTTCTGTGGATCATCGCATTTTCTACCAAATTTTTTAACTCTCTCACGTTGCCTGGAAATTCATAATGTTTCAATTCTTTAAGTGCTCTATCAGAAATATCAGGTGTTTCGACATTCATTTCACGAGCATATTTTTTTACATAATAAAAAAGTAATGGAGCGATATCTTCGATTCTATCCCGCAAAGGAGGAATATCAATATGTATCGTATTTAGACGATGCAACAAATCCAGGCGGAAGCGATTTTTTTCAATGAGTTCATAGATGTTCTTATTTGTGGAAGAAACGACACGAAAATTCAATTTTATCTCCTTTTGCGAGCCGATACGTTTGATCGTTTTGGTTTCAATAACGCGGAGCAATTTTGCCTGTAAATGATAGGGCATATCACCAATTTCATCGAGATAGAGAGTGCCATTATTTGCCATTTCAAAATAGCCGATATTATTTTCCAAAGCGCCCGTGAATGCTCCCTTTTTGTGTCCAAAAAATTCACTTTCCAATAAGGATTCTGGGATCGCGCTACTATTTACCGCACAAAAATAATTATCCTTATAAACTGAAGCATAATGAATAATGCGAGAAATAATTTCCTTTCCTGTGCCGCTTTCTCCTGTCACCAGAACATTAGCTGTTGGATTTTGGGCAGCTAATTCAGCCAGATGCAAAACTTTTTTGATCGCTTTCGATCTTCCCACCAGATTCAACTCAATATTTCGTTTTAATTCTTCTGAGATCAAAGAATATTTTTTTTGCAGATCATTAATCTGGCGGGATTGTTGTTTTAATGCAGAAGAAAATTTTTGCACTTTCATTTGCGATCGTTTTGCCTTTTCTTCTGCCATGATCTTTTGGAAAGCCATATCGATCGTGATCTTCAATTGTGTGGATCTAACAGGTTTCACCAGATAACCGACCGGTTCCGTAGCAGCTGCTCGATGAACAGTGTCGTCATCAACATAAGAAGTAAGATATAGGATTGGAATGTTATACTTTTTTTCGATCTCGATCGCTGTTTCGATCCCATCTCTATCTCCTATCAGATAAATATCCATGATGACCAGATCTGGAACTTCTTCTGCGATCTTCTGAAGCGCTGATTGTGAACTTACTGCAATTCCAGTTACTTCATAATTTGATCTCATCAATTTTTTTTTCAGATCGAGAGCAACGAAAGAATTATCTTCAACGATAAATATTCTATTTTTCATTTTTTCCCTATTTTGTGCGGAAAAATTCTATCCGCCGATTTTTTGCTTTGCCTTCTTCTGTAAGATTGGAAGCAATTGGATGATCAGGCCCATAACCAATTGCTGTCAAGCGATTTTCCGCAATTCCTTGTTCGACTAAAAAACTCTTTACGGCTTGTGCTCTTTTCAACGAAAGATCGATATTGTATGCTCGTGATCCGCTATTATCTGTGTGTCCACCGATTTCCAATTCCATTTTTGGATGATTTTGTAAAGTCTTTGCTACTTGCAACAATTTTTTTTCTGCTTCCAAGGATAATACAGAGCTAGCTGAAGTGAAATTTATATCTTCCAGAATGATAGGAGCTTGTTGTTTAAATTCTAACATCGGTTTTTGGTCAGGGCAACCATCATCATCCTGGAAATTGTTAAAATTCTCAGCTTGCAAGGGACATAGATCAAGATCATCAGCAAATCCATCTCCATCGCTATCTGCTTGCAAAGGATCTGTGCCCAGTTCATTTACTTCTTTTCCATCCAAAATGCCATCTCCGTCAGAATCAGCATTATGCGGATCAGTTTTGAACAGAGTAACTTCATCGCCATCTGTCAAACCATCTTGGTCTGTATCACTGATATTTGGATCGGTTTTATAGGTAAAGACTTCTTCATAATCGTTGATGCCATCATTATCACTGTCTATATTATTCGGATCAGTTCCCGTATCAAATTTATTAAGGAATTTTCCAGTTGCCGTTTCCACAGAATCAGGAAACTGATCGCCATCATTATCAAGATCGGGACAGCCATCGTGATCTTCGTAGTCATCATAATCTTCAGCTTGGAATGGGCAACGGTCGATCTTATCGGGAATTCCATCTCGATCGCTATCTTTGCTGAGAGCAAAACGGAAAGACAATCCTAATCCAAAACTAAGTTTTCCAGTTTGTTTATCTCCCAAACCGGACATATCTTTTTTTTGCGCAAAGAAGTGTTGATATTCGCAAACAAGATTAATGCCAAAATATCGAGAGATCAGCCATTCAGTCCCGCTGGAAATATGAGCTGTGAAATTTATATCAGATATTTTTTTTTTGCTGTTATAGTTTTCTACCTGCCAATCGAGCATACCCACTCCTGCTTCAATAAATGGAACAAATGTTTTATTGCGCAGAAAATTATAGCGCAATCCAAAATTTATCGGCAAAAGATTGGTTTGCAGTGAATCAGTTTTGTTTTGAAAATGGCTCTGAATCTCCCACAAAACTTCTTTATCTCTGATGCGCACAGAACCATAACCAGCTCTGATCTGTAATGCTAATTGTTGCTGAATATAATAGCCAAAACTGAATTCTTGAAAATTATTTATCGTGCTATCGTCTCTTTCTCCACCGATCAATTTTATTGCCTTCAGACGAAGGTTTCCATAAAACTGACGTGAATAGATCATTCCAGAAAGACTGGATAAAAAGCACATCAGAATTAAAGAGATCAGCCCGATTTTTTTCACTATGAAATTCCTCCAGTTTTATCAATAATTTCAGATATTATAGGATTGGATGCTGTTTATCTTTGTCAATAATTTCTTTCAGCATATTTTTCATTTTGTGATAATGCGATCCCTGCCAGAAAATCCTACCGCATTTTCGACAATATCGAAATTCTTGGAAATTTTCAAAGACATATTTTGGTATTCTTGATTTAATTTTGCACGGTTCTATCTTCAGCAATTGTCGATTACAGAGTGGACAGCGTGTAAATGCTTTTTCCTGATCATATTCGAGTATGGAAGACAGCTCGCACAATTGTTTTTGAAAATTATCTGATTTTAGCAAAAGGCGCGAGAATCTATGAGGTGACTTTGCTTCTTTTGAACTTCTGGTCAGATATATCCGTCGTTCTTTTTGAGCGACATTTCTGACCTTAGCAAAACTAGCGTTTTTTAATATCATTGTATCATAACCGAGGATTCTCAGCCATTTTGCCAAACGGTTCAAATTTTCTGTAGCCAGAAATTTTTTTCTCTTTTGCATTTAGTCTCTTGCATTTCGCAGAATGAGCAAACGGATCAGCTGCATCAAAGCCATCAAGGTAGATGCCACATAAGTTAAAGCGGCAGCATTCAATATTTTTTTGACAGCTGATAATTCTTGTTTGGATTCGATTATACCAGCGGAAAGTTGTTGCAAAGCAAGATAAGAGGCGTTGAATTCTACTGGCAAAGTGACAATATGAAAAAGCAGAGCTGCTGCAAACAAGATGATCCCCAGATCCATTAAAAAACCTGTTCGAAATAATAATCCGATCAGAAACATTGGAAAAGCAAGCTGCGAACCAAAACTTGCAACAGGAAAAATGCTGTTACGAATTTGAAGCGGAACGTATCCTTGCGCATGTTGGATGGCGTGCCCCACCTCATGTGCAGCTATTCCAAGCGCAGAAATGCTTCTTCCTGAAAAAATATTTTGCGATAGAAAAAGAGTTTTTTTCGTCGGCTGATAGTTATCGGTCAATTCTCCAGCGATCTTTTCGATCTGGATATCTTGCAGTTCATTTGCGTTCAATATCTTTTGAGCAGTTTCCGCGCCACTCAATCCAGCGGAATTTGCTATTTTCGAATATTTTTTATATACTCCTTTCACTTTGTTTTGAGCATAAATTGCGAGTATCAGAACTGGTATGATCAGAAGAAATGTGTATCCATAGAAAAACATAAACAATCCTCTTAGAAAGAACCGATTTCGAAGAAACTCTTAATTTCAGGAATTTCAGACTTTTTTGCTGCAGTCAGAGTTCCACTGAAAAGCACTTTCCCAGCATCCAAAAAAATGATCTTGTCGGCAATGCGATGAATGCTGGCAAGTTCATGCGTGACGATCACGATCGTCATTTTTAACAATTTTTTTAGATTAAGGATCAATTCATCGAGTGAAGCGCTGGTAAGTGGGTCTAAGCCGGCTGAGGGCTCGTCGCAAACCAAAATTTCTGGATCGAGTGCAATAGCACGGGCCAAAGCAGCGCGTTTTTTCATTCCACCAGAAAGTTCGGAGGGCATTAGTTTTTCAGCTTTCGCCAGATTTACCAGATTCAATTTTACCCGGATGATCTTTTTGATGATCTCAGGTGACAATTTTGTGTGTTGTTCCAGAGGTATCGCAATATTATCGAAGATACTCATCGAATTTAAAAGTGCACCATTTTGAAATAGCATCCCGATCTTACTCAAAATTCTATCGAATTCTGGTTCATCTAACTGCGTCACTTCCTGACCAAAAATTTTTACTTCTCCAGAGAAAGGTTGGAATAGACGCAGAATATTTTTTATCAAGGTGGTTTTCCCACAGCCACTTCCACCCAAGATCACGGTGATCTCACCTGGAAAAATATCAATATCGATATTTTTCAATATTGTTGCATCGCCATATTTTGCAACAAGGCCTCTGGTTGAAATGATCGGTTCTTTTTTCATATTAAAAATAAAATATCAAACTATTCAGAGCATCTAAAATAATAATCCAAAAAATCGATGCTACCACTGATTTTGTGGTAACTTTTCCCACCCCTTCTGCTCCGCCCGATGCCGTGAAACCATAGTAACTACCGATGATGACGATCGTCCAGGCAAAGAAGAAGCTCTTTCCGATACCGACTGCAGCATCTTTGAAGGTGATGACGTCAAAGACGCGATTGACAAAGGCAACAACGCTGATGTCCAAATAGGTGATAGCAATGATCAGACCGCCCAAAATCCCGATCAAAGTTGCCATGATCACTAAAAGCGGGATACAAAGCGTCATTGCATGAAATTTTGGCACAACGACATAGCGGATAGGATTGATCGCCATCATTTTCAACGCATCGAGCTCTTCTGTCACTTTCATTGTGGCGATCTCGGAAGCGATCGCTGAACCACTTCTTCCAGCCAAAATGATCGAGGTCAAAAGCGGTCCCATTTCAGTAACCATCGAAACTGCCATCAAATCTGCCACAAAAATATTTGCACCGAATTGACGTAGTTGTGCTGCTGATTGTAATGCCAGGATTAATCCCAAAATGAAAGATAACAGACCGATGATGCCCAGAGCATCGACGCCGATCAACAAACTCTGGCTGATAACTGAACCTTTTCGATGACCTTTTCGATCAACAATTCCCACGAAAGACCAAAAGAAAATATCAGCCAGGAGATAAACTGCCTTTTTGGCTGTTTGCCAGAATCCAAGCAAGCTTTCACCGATCTTGACAAAGAAATTTTCTTTGATCGATTGTTGTGGTTTGGGCAGGGTAAGAGAGCTGAATATTTTGTGAGTTCTTTCAATTTCAGGAGAAAGATTGATTAAATCTGGTTTGGAAAATTTTTGCTGTAATTCATCTAAGAAGGCAACTCCAGCAGAATCGATGATCTTCACTGCATCAAGATCGATTTGTGTAATTTTCTTTTCAGCGATCTTTTTTAGTTCATTCATTTTTGCTGGAATTTCTTTTTTTGTGAGATCAGTTTCGATGAAGAGAATATTATTTTTGCAACGCATTAGCGGATGAAATATGTGATTCTGAGATACAAGCTATGATTCGTGATGAAATAGTCTTTATCAGCTTGATTTTCCAGATTGAGTTTATAATCCAGCGAAATGTATTTGAACAGTTTCAGATTGAGAATATTTTCCCATTCCATCGAGTAATCTTCATCTTCAGCAAATGGTAACAATAGATCAGCATTGATAGAATAGGATAATCCCAGAGGCAATTCAAAATCTCCGATCAAGGAAAACTCTGTTCCTGTTGTGATCAGATTTTCCTGCTCTTTGAAAGAAAAATGTGATACTCCAGTAGAATCAGTGAAATCTTCGTCTTCTTTATTGTAGGTGTTAGTTCTGAATTCTTGACGAAATCCAAGACCACTGCGCAGGCTGAGGCTGGCTTTTGATCGATTTAGGAGACGGAAATTTATGCCCATCCCTTCTTTCATAATGAGAGGAAGAAAATTTGGTTTGGTGCGAAATTCATTGGTCAAAGTCGAATCTTTAACAATGTCGGAAGCATTTTTCTTGATCGCCCAGAAATTTTCATCTGTAATATATTTTTCTGAGAAAAAATGGGTGTTGACATCAGCACGAATATACAATCCGAGATTTTCCAGGAAATAGTAGATCAATGTGTTCTTCAGGTCAAATTCATCAGCAGATAGTCGGAAATTGCGATCGGTTTCTTTAGAGACACCAACTTTAACGAGATTTCGCATTGAATAATGGAAAGGATCGAGATTGTAGATCAATAGATTTTCCAATTGACCATTCAAATTCAAAGTATATTCTTGTATGTTTTTATCAGTTTCGTTATCGCTATTAAAATTCAGATTTCCATGAATAGCAGAATTGAGCCTTAATTTTTCTTGAGATGCTTCAAGAAAGTTTTCGCCCAAGATTCCTGCTCCCACCATTTGTTCTGGATTACCATCATCATCCAGACTCATCACGACCGTGAGCATTCTTGCTTTGTTCTTTTCCACTTTCACTGTCGTAAAATTCTGATAGGTGGAAAAAGGTTCGCTATTCACCGTGACTTTGTAGAGACCAGGTTTTAGCATCCAAACTTTTTGCTGTTCACCAACTTCTTCTTCTGCTGGAAATTCCGATCCGTAGCTTTCTCCTGTTTCCAGATCAAAGATTTCATATCGAACTTTCGCAAAATTACGGTTTTCATCGATGATATCAACAATTAAGCAGCCCCAATCTGGTTCCACGATCTGTTTATAGCGAGGAATGATTTTTACATTTTCTTTTTTCATTTGCTGAGTTTCATCGCCCGAGCCATAATAGATCGTGTATTCTCCACTCATTAAAGGAACAGCTTCTCCAACCCTGGCATATTGCTCGTAGCCATGTCGGTCAATGATGCGATAATAGGAATCATAGCCTGTCTGTGTCAGGTCGGGTAAGAGCAGAAGTCCATTTCCTTCGGAAATCGATTCATCGTCGTAGATCTCGAACTGCATTTCTTTCAATGATTCAGATTGATTTTCTTCGGTGATTTTTTGTGCTTCGATCTTTCCTTGTTGAACAAGTATTTTTTGGATAAAATTGTCTGTCTCTTCCAAAAAAATTTCGTTGATCGTTTGCACATAATCATCGATATCATTGGAATGAATTGCTTTTTCTGTATCCTTATTATAAACGGCGAGCTGTTTTTCGGAACCGCTTTTTTTCAGTATGAAAGTGATATTCAATCGAGCTGTGGAAATTCTATTACTTTGATTTAACTCGATATTATGTAGTTGGGTCAATATTTCATATTCAGGCCTTTTATCCCAATATTCTCTTTGTGTTCGTTTGAAAACATTGTAGCTATTCAATCTGATGGAAAGAAGGTCAGACATGATCTTTGAAACATCGATTCCCCAGAGTTCATTATTGGAATAGGTAATCCGCTGTCCAATATGTCGGATCACGATCTGTTTTCTGCTGTAGGAACGTGGAATGTCCGCATCTAAGATCAGAGCTGAAGCATCGATCGGAGTTTCCTGTCTTAGCGAATCTTTTTCATTATGAGCATAATATTCCAAAATATAATAATTTTTGGTGATCAATTCACCAGCAGAACAACCGATCAAAAGAATGGTTACAACTAACATAAAGATAAAATATTTTTTCATAATCTATAACCTTATTGATTTTTTGAGCGCCAGAGCAAAGAAGGATCTTCACTGATGCGGCGGGAAAATTCGTTCAAATATTCAATTGTTTCTTCTAATAATTCAATCGTATCCAAAAGGTTCTGTCTGCCACGCAAATGCGTTGTGCCAATTTCTTCGATCGTATCATTGAATTCGATAATTGCTTCATTGGTGTTTTTTAATAATTCTGTCATATCAACTTGGGATAACTCAGTGGTTGTTTTATCCAGATTGTCTATCACTTTTTGCAGTTTTCCGCTTTGCAACGTAGAGTTGATAGAAGCCGATATTTCTTCAAGTTCTGCAGAAGTTTGGGCAAACTTGAGCATGATCGTATCAACAGTTGTCGCATTTCTTTCTACGACGGTATCGACATTGTGTAATATATTTGAGACTTTTTCTCGATTGGTTTCATTGGTCATTTCAGCAAAATTATTCAGCAATATTTCTAATTTTTCTGCGATAACTTCTGCTTTCCCCGTGATGCTTTCAAACATTGATGCGCCGGGATTGATATAAGAAAAAGGTTCCAAAGTTCTTGCTTCGTTGGTACCGCCAACCAGTTCGATCTGCAATAAACCAGTAATGCCGACTGGAACGAGGGTTGCTTTAACGTTGCTTTTGATCGGAGTTTCATCTTTGATGCTGATCGTCACGATCACATTGGAAACATCTTCCTGATCAATGCTGATATCATCTATCCGTCCGATTCCTATTCCATGATATTTCACAGCTCCGCCCACCTGCAAGCCCGTTACTGACCTATCTTCATATTTGATATAATAGATATCTCTTTTTTCCATGATCTTTTTGCCTGCGATCAAGATGAAAAAAACAATGATCAGGACAGAACCAACTACCAGAAAAATGCCTAATCTAAATTTCTGAGCTTTTGTGACCATCTATGCTCCTAAAATTTTTATAAGTAATCTATTATTAGCAAAGGTTCAATGTCAAGCAAAAGGATTGTATATTCGATAGGAAATTACGTTTCCTGCAAAGTTTCGAGAGTAGCTTTATTGGATTTTTTCAGCTGATTATAAGTTAGAAATATTTTTCTATAAAACTATGTATCACCTCTCGAATTCTGTTCGAAAGAGTAGCTTTGCCACAAGTTTTGCAAAATGGAATAGTTTACTTTTTCAGTTTTTGTTTCACCAATTTTTTGATTGCTGTTTCATCGGCTTGGAAAGGAAGTGTGATGTGATCTGTTTCAGCAAATTCTTGATTATATTTAATCGCTGTTTCGATCGAATGAGAGTTTCTAGCCCAGGCGCGACGAGCAACTCCACTCATCACATCCCATGGAAAAGCACGTTTCAGAATACGGTCAACTCGTTCAGAGCCATCCAAAACCATTCCGAAACCACTGTTGGAAACTTTACCGATCCCAACGCCGCCGCCATTATGGATCGTCACCATGCTCATTCCCCGCGCTGCATTTCCAGCAAAGCATTCAGTACTCATTTCTGCCATAATATTTGATCCATCTTTGATATTGGAAGTTTCTCGGAAAGGACTATCAGTTCCGCCTGTGTCATGATGATCACGACCTAACATGATCGGTCCAGTTTCGCCATCTCGCACCATTTGATTGAATTTGAGGGCAATCGCCAAACGTCCTGGTGCATCTTGATAGAGAATGCGTGCTTGCGTTCCCACAACTAATTTATTTTTCATCGCATCTTTCACCCACACGTAATTATCGCGATCTTGATAACGCAATTCTTTGCGAATATTTTGGATGATCTCAGCTGCTGCATTGTCTGTTTTGATCAAGTCTTTTTCTTTGCCAGAAAGGCAAACCCAGCGGAAAGGTCCGTAACCAAAATCGAACAGCTCGGGTCCCAAAATGTCTTCGACATAACTCGGGAAAATAAAACCATCATAAGTATTTTCACCATTTTTTGCGATCTCTTTCACGCCAGCATCAAAAATTGCTTTCATGAAACTATTGCCATAATCGAAGAAATAAGTTCCTCTTTCAGTCAATGTTTTGATGAGCGTAAAATGTCTTTGTAAAGAGCGATCAACTAATTTGCAAAATTCCTGACGATCTTCAGCAAGCATTTCGGTGCGTTCTTCAAAGCTCAAGCCTTGTGGACAGTAGCCACCTTCATAAGCTGCATGGCAGGAAGTTTGGTCGGATAGCAGATCGATTTGAATATTTTCCTGAACTGCATATTCCAGCAGATCGACGATATTGCCATGGTAAGCTATTGAATTTGATTGTTTTAGAGAAAGTGATTCTTTTGCTTTTGCAAAAGCTTTTTTTGGTGTTTCAGCCACTTCGTTCACCCAGCCTTGTCCCTGTCGCGTCTCGATCCGGGAGCTATCAACTTCAGCAAAAATTCCCACTCCTCCAGCAATTTCAACGGCTTTTGGTTGAGCTCCGCTCATTCCACCTAAGCCAGATGAGACAAATAATTTTCCTTTCAGATCCCCATCTTCGGGAACACCCAATTTCTGGCGTCCAGCGATCAGGATTGTGTTATAAGTGCCATGCACGATTCCCTGCGGCCCGATATACATCCAGCCGCCAGCTGTCATTTGTCCATAATTTGCGACACCAAGTGCGTTGGCGCGGTTAAAATCCTGCTGATTATCGAACATACCGATCATCAAGCCATTTGTATTGATGACGCGAGGAGCTTCTGGTGAAGATCGAAAAAGCCCGAGAGGATGTCCGCTCATGCAAACGAGTGTATTCTCATGCGTCAGATTTTCCAGATATTTTTTGATCAATCGATATTGCATCCAGTTCTGGCAGACAGCACCAGTTTCGCCATAAGTTACTAATTCGTATGGATATAATGCTGTTTCAAAATCGAGGTTATTATCGATCATAACCTGAAAAGCTTTTCCTTCCAGACATTTTCCATGATATTCTGCGATCGGCTTGCCATAGATTCTGCCTGCAGGACGATAGCGGTAACCATAAATATGTCCGTGTTTGAGCAATTCAGTCAAAAATTCTGGAGCAAGTTTTTCATGGAGTTCGGTTGGAATATAGCGCAAGGCATTTTTCAAAGCCAATTCGATCTCCTTTTCATTCAGTTCCATTTCACGTTTTGGAGCTCTTCTGACATTTTTTTTAAATTCGGGATATACGGGAAGTTGTGCTGATAGTCTGATCTTCATCACATTTTTGATCAAATTATTATCCATCCTTACCTCTCATTACCCAATTATTCCAGTTTGCACTGATTTCTGGGATTTATTTTCTTTTGCTGCCAAAAAATCTATTATCGTATTTTGTAGGGCGTTGATCACATCCAGACCAAGTGGTTTTTCCTTTTTCTGAGTATGTGATCTGCGCATAATGAAAACTTTGTCGATCGATGATTCTTGAACGAATGGGATGAATTTGGGTGCCAGCGTTTCTGTTATGATCAAATGTTTTGATTTGGAAAAAGTTTCTTTCCCCATCGAAGCATAAAATTTGGCAGTTACAAAATCTTCGCGATTCAATTCTTTGAAAATATGGAAAACGATCAAAGGCAGATTTAACGTATATTTATGAAAATTTCGTTTTCCAGACGTTCTACATTGAATATCTACTTTTTGGATAAGTTGAACAAATTTTGGTGATGCGTCACAATGAAATTTTGGATCATTTTCCATATCACCAATATTTGGGGGATCAAATCCCACGTTGATGCTGAATGGATAGAATCCCCAGATAATTCCTTTTTTATCGAGAATGCCTGTTTTTTTCAGAAAAAAAGAGATCAAATCTTTAAGATAGTCAGGATTGAAGATCAGAGAATTTTTTTTGAATCCACGCTTGGTGTGCGGACTAAAACGATATTTTTTTTGCTTCAAGCTTTCGGTGAAAGAATTTAGTAACTTTACCAATTCCTCATTTTTTACGTTTTCTTTTTCAACAGCTTTTTGGAATTTATTCCATTTCAATTTGATCTCTTGTAAATACATTTTATTGATGGGATTTTTCTCACCCTTCGATGTGTAATTCAATATTCTTTCGTAAAACATTCTCCAAAACCTCTTTTTGTTAGATTTGAGATATACATTTTCATTTTGCTCTTATTATTATGGAATAATGCTGAATGACAAACAATATTTTTCTTTGACTCAGAATTTGTCTTATCTCATTGCACGTTAATCAAATTTTCTAATAATATTTGTCAAATAGTTTGAATAAAAAAAGCATATTAAAAAAAATTTGAAAGTTAATGACTGGTTTTATCAAAACTGCTTTCCTGCTTTGGTTATGAACAATATATGAGAAGAAGCAGAAAGAAAAGCACAAGGTTCTTCGTGAGTAATGATGAATGATTCCTCAGAATGATTTCCTTGTTTTAATGAAGAACTCATTTTAATTATCTTCTATAAAATTATAATCAGTAATAAGAACTGCTCTCTTCAGATATAAAATCAGATACACTCGTTTGAGGAAATTGATTTTTTGTTTGACAAAATATTTGGAAAATTAAAAAAAATAAGTTCCGTAATTTTTTAAAAAATAGGATAGTCATTTTAAGTCAATTGCTTGATTTCGTCTTCAATTGAAATTAATCTGTAGGAGGTTTAATGAGAATATCTATTGTGTTTTTTTTGGTTTTATTATTTTTTAGCGCATGTTCGATCCCGGAAGAATTGGGAATGCCCAGCTGGGAATCCGAATACAAGTTGAATGTGCTGAGCGATTATTATTCAGCAGAAGATATCGCTGAAGAAAATGAGAATCTGGTTGCAGTGCAAGATTCTCTGCAATTCCGCACAAATTTTGAACGGTCGCAGAAATTAGGTGCAATCAAAATCGTTGATACCGAAGAAAGAAACACCCAAATGTCTTTGGGCGAGATCATGCCCGAAGAATTCCACATATTACACGGAACGGAAGGAATTGTGCCAGAATTTGATATCGTTGAAACAGAAAAGTCTTTTGAAGAGATCAATAGTTTTGAAGAGATCGTCTTTCATTCAGGAGAATTTAATTTGGTCATCACGAATAATTCTGCAATCTGGGGTGGAAATGCGATAAATGACGACCCGATGATCGTCCATGTAAAAAATGACGTTACTAATGATATTCTCCAGACAATTGTTTTCGAAGATCCTGACGATCTCAATGCTGGTGATATACCGCCGAATGGTGGAACTTCGCAGAAAATCATTGATCTTTCCGGTGAGTCCTATCCAGCCTGGATCAAATTGGAGCTCGATGGTGGGAGTCGAGGTACTGATGGTGAAACCGCTCTGATAGACACAACTCAAATGATAGATTTTGATATGACGATAACCGACATCAGAGCTGATCACGTTTTGGGTGCTTCTGTGCAGGAACAAAATATCGAACCGATCATTTCCCACGAATATTTTGATATTCCCGAACCGGAGACAATCGGAGAAGATATTGTGCTGAAAGGCTTCAGCAAGATCACTTTTAATTTTAATTATCTGCCGATCTATACTCATATCCAATTCGAACTCATCGGCAGAAACAAAGATGGAGAAGAAAAATATCTGGAAAGATCTGATGGTCAACCTGTGACGATAACTCTCACTGCCGATCAACAAAATCGAAACATAACTTTTGACTCAGAAGAATATAATATCAATGAAGTTGTCTCGATCTTGCCAGAGGAATTTGATGTCAATTTTGACCCGATCCTCGTGGGTGATGGCACTTATGTGGATACATTGAGTTCGTCTGATTCTCTTTTTGCTGATATTTTCTTGAAAACAGATTTTCAGATCCAATCCGAAGGAACATGGATCATTCTGGAAGAAGATAATGATATTCTGGCGCGTTCAGTGAATGTGGAAGATTTTGATCAAGATATTTACGATGCTTTCACTTCTGGAAAAATGCTCTTGAAATATCTCAATCCGAGCGGTCTAAATCTCGATCTGGAACTTTTCGTTTCTGATTCCAGATCTGCAGTGAAAGAAGAAGTGAAAAATATTATTCCCATTAATACTACCGATGTAAAAAAATTCCAGATTGCCCAAATGGATACGACTTCTATTGAATATCTGCCCAGTGAATTTATCATCCAACAAGATGATCTGGATATTTTTCTGGCAGATTCAGTTTATTGGTCACCACGATTCAAGATCAGTAGCAGCGGCAATACGCCTTGGACAGGTGGAATTGGCTTGAAAGGTGAATTAAGTCTGAAATTGAAAATTGATCAGAACCTGGTAGAAAACGTTGGAGATTAATATGAAAAGAAAAAAATACTTTCTATTGCTGTTCTGGATAATGATTTTGGTCTTGAACGCTGATACTGACCACTTTGATGAAAACGTAGCTCGATTGTCCTTACACGAAAGAACTTCTATCACCGTTCCTTTTTTGTCCTATCGAGTTAATCTGAAAAACAGCCTTCTGCGTCTGTGTGATGTGGAAATTTTTGATACGAATAAATATGAAAACGGTCAATTGATGTCTGAAAATGATAAAAAAATCCTGACTGACACGGATTTGAATTTTTATGCTGACTTGCATTTTCCTGTCATCAAATTTTCCTATGAAAATTGGAAATTTGATCTTTCGTTGCATGGTAATGCTGAGATGAATTTATTGGATAAAACCTATACAAAAATGATCCTTTACGGAAATGAAACAAATCAGGAATATGAAACAACTGCTGGAAGCGGAAGTGCTGGTTATGCTTTTTCCAAAGCATCTTTTGGCTATGGATTACCTGAACCAGTGAGTTTACAGATGCTGATCAAAAATAAAAAGATCCAAAATCCAATTCTCGATTACATCTTAGCGATGCCGATCTATGCTGGAGCAAATCTGAATTTGTATTATCCGGCTTTTATGGCAAAAGTGAAAAATAGTTCCCAACAATTTGGTTCTTTCGATGATAGCCTTTATTATAACGTTAATATGCGTTATGCCTATTTTGATGAAAACTCGGTCGGAAAATTGACGCCTGCTCTCGGTTTTGGTTTGATGACAGAATTACCAGACGGCTGGTTTCATTTTCAATTGGATGATATTTTTGCCCGACTGATCTGCGAAGACCTTGCTGGCGCAGAATATGAAGAAGATTTTTCTAATCAGCTGCTTTATTTCGATGAAGATTATGAGCCCTTCCAAGAATCTTACGAAAATGATTCTTTACGTGTGAAAAGACAGCAGATCCATTTTCATCCCAGCATGTTACTCGGCCTTGAATATCGCATTTATAGACATCTTTATGCGCTGGCAAGTTATAACAATGTTGATTATGAAAACAGTAGCGGTTTTTCTTTGGGACTGGCTACAGACAGAGATTTATTGATACCTGTGAAATTTATGCTGGGTTTACAAGAAATTCCCTTTTACGAATTTTCTTCCGGGGTCAGAACCAAAAATTTCGAATGGCTTTTCACAACGACGTTCCATTCTGGTTTCTTTAGCCATACCAAAGGATTAGGCTTTGGCTCAGAAATAAATATCCACTTCTGATCAAAAAATAATTGTTGAGGAGAGAATAATGAAGTTCTTGAAAATATGTTTTATTCTATTATTTTTAGTAAGTTTGTTAGAAGCGCAATCAATCGCACGTTGGTTCACTTCGATGGGAGATTTTGAAGTGACGCTGCGTGAAGACCTTGTCCCGATCACTGTGGGAAATTTCGTCGATCTCACAAATTCCAATTTCTATGATGATCTAATTTTTCATCGTGTTATTGCTGATTTTATGATCCAGGATGGCTGTCCTGAAGGAACAGGTTACGGTGGGCCAGGCTATACAATTCCTGACGAATATCATCCTGACATTAATTATAATGTTCCTTACGTGATCGGTATGGCAAATACAGGACAACCAAATTCTGCCGGCTCGCAATATTTCATTACGGTCGAACCATATCCTTCTTTGAACAACAACTACGCTGCCTTCGGTCATGTAACAATGGGAAGTGATATCGTGGAAGCGATCAGCGAAGTGCCAACAACTGGTCCGAGTGGCAATCCACCTGATAAACCGCTTGTCGATGTGGAAATTGACAGCATCCGCATCATGACACCGCAATTTTATGGTTTCACACCCGAAGAAGACTCAATTTATGCAGCGGCGGGAGAAGAATTGCTTTTCGGAACACTTTCCAACGAACCTGATCTCACTTACAGTTGGTTCATCAATGACGAATTACAAAGCGAAACAAGTTTTCTACTTAATACAACTTTGAGTTTGAATGGCTGGAATGAAGTGAAAGCTGTTGTTTCCAACGGAGAATATGATTATATCAAAATTTGGTGGGTAGAGATCACGGGTGGAACTCTGGTTCCAGAAAATACCATTCCAGATATCTATGCTTTGAACAACTATCCCAATCCTTTCAATCCTGAGACAATTATCTATTTTGAGACAACAGATTTACCGACAAATGCACAAATTGAAATATATAATGTGAAAGGACAAAAGATAAGACGATTTATCGATTTCCAAAAAGGAGATAAAAGCAGGTATTTTGTGATCTGGGATGGAACGGATGATAATAAAAATCCAGTTTCTTCTGGTATATATTTTTATCGTTTGCAAGTGGGTGAAAGCAGTTTAACGAAAAAGGCATTGCTTTTGAAATAAAGGTCTGTTTGGAGTTTTATGAAAATAGCAGTAATTGGATTTGGCGCAGCAGCGATCGGTTTCATCGAAAAATTGAAAGATTCTCAGCATGAAATTCATGTTTTTGAAAGAAGCAAGGATATATATTCTTCCAGTATTTCTGGCATTAGAGCAGACGGTAAGTTATTTGTTTCCAAAGAGATGGGCGGCACGATAGATATTGATCTTCAATTACAAAAAAGACTGGTAAATTTTTATATCAATAAAACTGAAACAAAAAAGGTGGAAAAAGGCGTCTCATTTGCCGATCAAAACTATTACAGAACTTTTTACAAAGCCGGTTTTCAGCCAATCATTTCAGAATTTTATCATATTGGAACAGATCAACTCAAAAATGTTCTCTTTAATATCTACGAAGATTTTCGTCAGCGAAAAAATATCTTCTTCCATTTTAATCACAACATCGAAGAGATCGAAATTTTAGCAGGCAAAGTTTTATTGAGCAATTCAGAGACTTTTGATATGGGAATCGTGACCGTGGGAAGAAGCGGACATAAATTGATCCAAAAAATGATCTATAAATTTCCTGAAATAGTCACGGATAACACAAAAGTTGACCTCGGAATCCGCTATGAATTACCCAATCACATCGTTGAAGAATTGAACCGGGAAATGTATGAATTCAAATTAAAATATAAAAGCAAAACCGGTTATCTCGTGAGAACTTTTTGCAATAACCCCAGCGGATTTGTCGTTACTGAAAACTATGGCGATTATATCACAGTGAATGGACATTCCAAACTGAAAAAAAAATCCAAAAACACTAATTTTGCGATATTAACGACAGTGCAATTGACCCAACCTTTCAATGACCCGATCGGTTATGGTTCTCATATTGCGCAGCTCACGAATATCCTGGCTGGCGAGAACAAAGTTATTTTGCAAACCTATCACAATTTCAAAGAATCGAAAAGAACAAAGCATCTTTATCGCGTATTGCCCACTTTAGAGCAATCACATTACATTTTGGGTGACATCAATCTAGCTTACCCGCGGCGAATTGCAGAAAGTATTATTGATTTTATTGAAAAACTGGAGCATGTCATTCCCGGCATTGCCAATGAAGATAATTTACTTTATGCTCCCGAGATTAAGTTCTATTCCAACCTTTTGAGTAATAATACTTTTGATAATCTGGTCTTCGCCGGAGATTGCTCGGGGGCGACCAGATCCATAATTTACGCAACGGCTCACGGTTGGCTGATCGCAGAAAAAATATTGAAATAATCAGGAATAAAAGAAAAATGGAAAAGATAAAAAAAGTGATCAAACGTAGCGGCACAATCGTGAATTACAAGAAGCAAAGAATAGTTAATGCTATTTACCGCGCTGCTGTTGCGGTTGGCGGACGAGATAAAGAGACTTCCGAAAAATTAGCTGATGAAGTAGAAAATATATTGGCAAAAGAATATTTTGGAGATTCCTATCCACACATCGAAGAAATACAGGATATTGTGGAAAAAGTTCTGATCAAAAATGGACATTCTCGCGTTGCAAAAGCTTATATTCTTTATCGCAACGAAAATCAGCAGAAGCGCAGAGAAAAAAGCAAAAGAAATATTTCGCAGAATATTCCCTGGCAAAAGATCTGGCACATTTTGGATTGGGCTGCAAATCATAAGCTTCTAACAATTTCTGATATAAATGATCGCCTTCACAAGAACGAGTTCTGTAAAATCGTGCATGAATCAGAATCGGCTTATGAAGATCAATTAGACATTGCCAAAGAATTGATCGCTGAAAAAAGTGATTCTTTGAAACTGGTTTTTGTGAGTGGCCCATCTTCTTCGGGCAAGACAACTTCCACGATAAAATTGGAAAATAGATTAAATAGGATCGGTCTGAAATTTAAAGCTTTCAATGTGGATAATTATTTCTATGATCTGGAAGAGCATCCAAAAGATGAATTTGGCGATTATGATTTTGAAACTCCACAAGCTCTCGATCTGGATATGATCAATGAACACATTTCCCGCTTGATCGATGGTGAAAAGGTAAAAATTCCCTACTATGATTTTTCCACCGGTGCAAGATATCTGGAAAGAACAGAATTTCATTTGGAAAAGAATGAGATCCTGCTTATTGATAGTCTGCACGGATTATATCCTTCCATGAGCAAAAATATTGATGATAAATATAAATTCAAATTATATTTAGAACCACTTTTCCAGATCAAAGATTCCAATAATAAATTTGTGCGTTGGACTGATATCAGACTGATTCGGCGTATGCTACGAGATGCTGCTTTCCGCGCATATAATCCACAGCAAACTTTAGAACACTGGCATTATGTTCGTTCCAGTGAGATCCGCCACATCATTCCCTACATAAATCAAAGCGATTATATCATAAACACTGCCATGCCCTATGAATTGCCTTTGTATAAAGCAAAATTATTCAATGATTTCAAAAAATGGCAAGAAATTTATAAAGATGATCCTTTGAAACAAGATGCCTATCAGCGAGCAAAAAGAATTGCTCAATTAATGGAAAAAATAGTTGCTTATCCAGATGAAAGCTGTATTCCAAAAAAATCTCTGATCAGAGAATTTATTGGTGGAAGCAGTTATAAATACTAATATCAAGAATCATTGCTAATATTTCAAAAAATAAAAAATCAGAGAATCTTATGAAAAAATTATTTTTTATCCTGTTAACTCTTTTGTGGACAATTTTATCTGCCCAATCACTAATTGATCTTGAATTTGGAGAAGATGATACTTTTGAAATTGTTACCTGGAATATTGAATGGTTTCCGATCAATGGACAAGCTACAGCAGATTCTGTCTCACAGATAATCCAAGCACTCGATGTAGATGTCATTGCAATTCAGGAAATTAGCGATACGACAATGTTCAAACAGATGATCAACGATCTCCCTGATTTCGAATATTACTTTCACTCAAGTTATTTTGGCGGATTGGCTTATGTTTATCAACCTCAAACTGTCCAAATTCTGAATATCTATGAAATATACACTACACAGCAATATTGGCGACCCTTTCCTCGTTCTCCAATGGTCATGGAAATGAGCTGTTTGGGACAAAATTACATTATTATCAATAATCATTTCAAGGCTTTTGGGGACGGCATCATGAATTTAGATGATCCCTGGGACGAAGAAACCAGGCGCTTCGATGCAGCTAATCTTTTATATGATTTTATTCTGAATGAACATCCAGACGAAAATTCCATCATTCTCGGAGATCTGAACGACATTCTCACCGATGAACCGCCGAATAATGTTTTTATCAATTTCCTCAATGATCCTGAAAATTTTCTCTTTACTGATATGGATATTGCTACCGGCAGCAGCATTAATTGGTCTTATCCTGGCTGGCCTTCTCACATCGATCACATCTTGATCACAAATGAATTGTTCGATGAATTCTCTGATCCTGTTTCCCAGATTGAGACTCTCAAGATCGATGAATATCTTTCGGGAGGTTTGAATAGTTATTATCAATATATTTCAGATCATCGCCCTGTCGCCCTCAAGCTCTTTCCTACGACTGAGATAAAAGAAAAAACAATTTTTCCAAAAAATATTGAACTGACTAATTATCCCAATCCTTTCAATCCAACTACAACAATATCTTTTTCTCTCACCACGGAAAACACAGAGAGCACGGAGATAATTATATATAATTTGAAAGGACAGAAGATCCGCACTTTGCCTGTCACTCTGAGCGGAGTCGAAGAGCTCTGGATGACA
>JAGYMQ010000139.1 GCA_018400535.1 Candidatus Cloacimonadota bacterium | reverse complement strand
TCAACCAAGCCACGAGAAGAATCATTGAAAGAAAAGCACGAGATTCTTCGAAAGCAAAGATGAAAGATTCCTCAGAATGACATTCTTTTATAATTCTGCTAAACGCTTGAACCTGCCGCTCACTATCAAACCATAATATCTAACAAGATTCAATTTTTGTAATACAATAATTACTCATTGTTCTTGAATATCTCATTATCTTTTATCTGTAATATTTTTTTGATATGCTCACTATAAACATCGTTAAATAGATTTTGGAAATTAACCCGCACAAGAAATTTTCACATCCACAGTATTGTAGCTTAATTATTTCACTGAAATTGAACGAAATACAGACCCTATTGAAAGATTACTAAAAAAAATTATTTTTATATTGACATAAAATCATCAGTTTAAAAAAACCAGTTTGTGATAATTATAGAAAGTGAATATGTTTTAATAGATAATCTCGAAAGGAGGGATTTATGAAAAAAGTTTTTTTGGTTTTGTTTATTGTTTTGGTTTTTAGTTCTTTGGCTTTGGGGCAAACTGATCCACAGATTGTGGAAGTTGGAATGGCAAATACTTCAGGAGGAGGTGGTGATGGTTCAATTACACCTGGAGCTACAGTATATGTAGAAGCAGTAGGAAATGGTTCTGGTGGAACATTACAATCGGGAATCCATGATAATGGGTCTTCTACGAACAATAAATTATATATATACTATTATAGCGATACACCACCTTCGACGTATAAAACATATGAGGAAGTCACAGCCTCAAATTTTTCAGTTAATACAAACACAATAGATTTTCAGTTTACAATGCCTACACATGGATCTTCAATGAATGGTACAGCATCTATTGAAATCTATTTTGGATTAGTTGGCTCACAATCTACTCCCCCTCCCCCTTCAACAAATTACGGAACTGCTTTGCTTTCATATTCAGGTCTTGATGATGCACCGAGTAACTATGATTCTTATCTGACTTATAGTAATGACACCTCAACCGAAGCTCCCACTTTAGATTCTCCATCATCCAACTGCACAATCGAACAAGATTTTGACATCGTATATGACCAACCCGAAACTGCCTATGATGGAACAGTGAAGATCACTTTCACCCGCACTGCCGGAAGCACAGACGATTATTCTCCACACGTCCTGGAAGTTTTGAGCGAAACATCTGGCACAGATATCACAATCTCTTTGGATGGTTCTGATCTTGGTGGAGCTAGTGAAGTGTCGCTTGATAGCGGAGGAAATTCATTGGTTAATGATGCGATTTATACGATCAAGATCGAATATCAGGATATAGCTCAAAACGCAGCCGCATCTGATCAAAATTCTGGTATAACTTATGACGACAGCGGTTTATTAGAAGTATCCGGTGGAGACTATCAAGCTGGCTCGAGTTATAGCCCGGGCTCGATAAATAACTGCTTTTTCTATTTACAGATGAGAAAATCGAAAAGTGGAGAATTTGTAACAGTTGATAGTATACGTTTCGATCTTACGGGAGCTTTTGGTTCTGCTGACATCGATGCGATTAAAGTCTGGACTTCTTCCGAATCCACTTTTGATGATGGAAGTAGAGCAGCTACTCTACTTTACACAGATAACACTTCCCCTTTTTCACCTGTCTATGCTGAATTTTCTCAAAATGTTAATGTAGGCCAATCTTATCAATATTTCTATCTCACCGTCGATGTGGATGAAGGCGCAACAACCACAAATGAGATTGGTGCAGAAATAGATACAAAAAATTATATCAGCTCTTCTCACACGGTTACGGGTAGTTTTCCAATTGAAGGCGGCGATCATCCACTCCCGGTCACACTTTCCAGTTTCACCGTCGAATACCAGCAGAAGCCGGTATTAAATTGGGTAACGCATTCGGAAACTGAAAATGCCTATTGGAATATTTATCGTGGGATTTCCACCAATATGGGACAGGCGATCTGGATAAATGATGGCGATATCATCGAAGGTCAAGGCACGACAACGACGCCGACAGAATATTATTACACTGATGAACATTCCATTGAAGGTAATGCCACTTACTGGTATTGGTTAGAATGCATCGATCTGGCAGGCAATGGTGAATTTTTGGGTCCGATCGAGTTGAATATTCCTGAAGGCGGTGGCAATAATGGCACACCAGCCACACCCGATGATTTTGGTTTACAACAGAATTATCCCAATCCTTTCAATCCAGATACGATCATCAATTTTGCACTACCCGAAGCCAGCAATGTTAATTTCAACATTTATAATACAAAAGGTGAAAAGGTTAAAACTGTTCTGATCAACGAATTCATTCCAGCAGAAGAAGTGCAAACAATACACTGGAACGGCACAAACAACGAAGGGAAGGCAGTTTCTTCTGGAGTCTATCTCTATGAACTTCAGACAGAAAACAAAAATTACGTGAAAAAGATGTTGTTAGTGAAATAGAAGCTTTTTCCTTCCTCCCAGAGAGAAAAACCCGCTATCACCCCAAGATAGCGGGTTTTTTTTATAATCTATTAATTTTCTTGCAATTTACTGTTACTATAAAATACAAATAAAAAAAGCCTTCCGAAGAAGGCTTTCATTATGGCTCCTGAAGAGGGATTTGAACCCCCGACCTAGTGGTTAACAGCCACCCGCTCTACCGCTGAGCTATTCAGGAATTTTTATCATTAATGTGTGTCTTTTTATTTTTCTGGTTTTTCGTGTCAATATAAAAAATTGGAATTTTAGAAAATAATCATCTTCGCTGGAATCATCTTACAGCTCTAATATGTGAATCTTTTTGAGTATAAATGATGAAGCAAAAAGAAAAAGAAGATTAGGAGATAGGACATAGGAAATAGGATTTAGGAAGAAGGAAGAAGAAAAGGGAGAAGGGAGAAGGGAGAAGGGAGAAGAAAAGTTAAAGGTTGAAAGTTGAAAGTGAGAAATCCTTTGTCCATCCTGAGCAATTTATTTTGTCATCCTGAGCCCTTCGGCTTCGCTCAGGACAGGCTTAGTCGAAGGA
>JAGYMQ010000138.1 GCA_018400535.1 Candidatus Cloacimonadota bacterium | reverse complement strand
ACCAAGATACGAGAAGAAACAGTGAAAGAAAAGCACGAGATTCTTCGTTAGTAAAGATGAAAGAATCCTCAGAATGACATTAAACTTTCAACTTTCAACTCCTATTTCCTCCTATCTCCTTTCTGCAAAAAATTTTATAATCATATTCAACCTCTGTTTCGCTACCTTGCACAAAATCATTTTCAGTCATAAACATCCGCAAGCGATTTATCCATTTAGGTTTATTTCCAGGATAATCTCCCAACGCAATTTGATCTTTGCGCACGTTCGTTGTAAATAATCGGGTGACTGCGATATTTCCTCGTAAATAGGGCAATAATCTTCCAAGATTTTCAATATGATCAGCAAGCGAATATATTTGTTCTGGCCTGATCATTTTTGCTAATTCGGTATTTTTATAAACAACCATATTGTGGAATTTTACCTGCTGAATATAAGAATTCTCTGAAATGTATTGAATTGTTTTCTTCATATCGGAGAAAGTTTCTTCAGGAATTCCCAGAATGAGATGAACACCAACCGTCAATCCTGCTTCACCGCAGAGCTTTATTGCTTCTTCAGTCTGCTGCATATTATGTCCTCGCCGCAAATATTTCAAACTTTGATCATGAAGAGATTGCATTCCGATCTCGATCGTAACTGGAACTGAAAAAGACGCGAGCAATTCGATTATTTTTGGATCGATATAATCGGGACGCGTGGACAGCACTAAACCGATCACATCTGGATAGGATAGCGCTTCTGAAAACTTCTGGTGCAAGAATTCGATATCGCCTGCAGTGGAAGTTTCATCCTGAAAATAGGCAAGCAATCTGGAAACACCGCAAGCGCGCTTGATCCAAGGCACAGCTCGGTTCAATTGTTCAGTTACCGAAAGACCTTCTTCCTGATATGCACCGGTAAAAGTTCTGGGATCGCAAAAGATGCAACCGCCTGCTCGCACACGATGTGGACAAGGAACGCCCGTGCTCAATCCCACGCGATAAACCCGTTCACCAAATTTTTGCTGCAAATAATTGGAATAGGTCCAAACTCTTGATTCTATTCTATGTTTCATGATCTGCAAAAAAATGAAAATCAGGATCAATTGTCAATTTTAACTTTATTATGAAATTGAGATAATCGTTCTTCTTGTCATTCTGACGTATCTTACACTATCTCTCTGGAAGAATCTCTTGGAATTC
>JAGYMQ010000137.1 GCA_018400535.1 Candidatus Cloacimonadota bacterium | reverse complement strand
CAACAGAGTTTCCTGGCATGCAAAGATGCCTGGAAACTCTTATTTTGTTATCCGAAATAGAAGTACCACTACCTTCATTCATGTTGTAATAGGCTACCAGATTACTTTCCGAGCCGGTTAATTCGGATTCTATATTATCCCGAAGTTCGCTTTGGGTGCGAGCATCATTCCAGATACGAACCTCATCGATTTGCATATCCGAAAATTTCTCTGTTCCACCCCGGGATGCGATATACAAAGGCAAAGTTACATCATCAGGTGTACTCCATTCAGTTTCTTCTGCCATTAAATAGCCATCAATATACAATCTCATCTTAGCCGAAGCATTGTCGAGAACACCTGCAATATGATGCCATTCACCATCGGTCCAATCAAAAGTTGCTTCCACATCACCACTAGAACTTCCATAAAAATTCACTTTTAATTTATTATGGTAACTCGAGGTTAACTGATAATTGCCTGCCTCCCAGGTTCCATATTCAACAATAACGATTTCACTGGTATGTGATTGGGAAGATTTGACCCAGGCTTCAATAGTAAAACTTGAATAACCCATATTTAAGGAAACATCGGCATTTACTTTTGCATACTCATCTACTCCGTTAAAACTAAGGGCGGGTGTTTGAGCAATAAGCAGATTTACACTCAAAATCATTAGCAGCATGAATCCTAAAACTAAATTTGTTTTTACATTCTTCATCTTTTCCTCCATTGTCACAGCATAATTCCAATTAACAGAATGAAGCCGGACTATAATTTTTTTTATCATAATTTTCCTAATTCATTTTTTTAATTTTCGATAGTAGGTTTTTAATTTCTTTAGTTCTTCATAATCGGCTGGTAATCGACAGTGTATAAAAAAATTTCTAATTGCGCCTCCTTTTAAGGTAACGGTAAATCCATTGACATCATTATCACCATTCTCAACGAATTTACTCAGATATTTGACATCTTCGGGTGAGATATCGAAATGTTTTTGGTTTTTCAGTTTTTTCATTTTCAAATTCTCTTTGATTTTTTTTAGTTATTATATAACAACAATTATGCCAGAGTTTTGTTTTTCGCCAATAAAATCCTAAAGCTATATTTTGTAGTTATTTACAAATTTCGGCATTTTATTTTATTTGACAAAATGAAAGGAGAGCTTGACAGTAATTGCAAATTGTAAATGCATAAATGCAATCGATTGTGAAATTGCAAGGAGTTTAGCATGGAACTTTTAACACGAAAGTTAGAAGCATTGAAAAATGCTGGTAAGATCCAAAAATTGGAGATTTACGTCGATATATTGAATATCTGTTTAGAGGGAAAAAGCAAGGATGTTTATCGTTATTTTGATCAATTTTTGATAATCTGGAGAGAGTATTTGCAATTTGACAAGGTCTCGAAACCGGAGATCGATAAAAATTTTGTCCTATCGTTACAAATATTATTTACATATATCAAAAAGAGCAACGATACAGAAGCTTTTCAAAAATATTTTTCGGTCTATGAAGAATTTCGTGAATATATTAGAGACCCGGTTGAACAAGCAAAGTTATATCAATCATTTGGTTATATTTTTTGGTTTATACAGGATATTCCCAATAGTAAAAAATATCTGCAGGAATCTCTTGATCTGATAAATGAAACAGATGATAATTTTTCTATTCCAAACCGCTATACTAACATAGGCTATATTTATGAATTTTCCGGTGAATATGAAACAGCCGAGAAATATTATCATCAAGGATTGGAATATGCAGAAAGATATAATTATAACACTGCTTTGTTACTTGCTTTTGCTGCCCTGGGAAGATTGTATTATAATAGAGGTAACTACCCGAAAGCGATCAAATTTTTCAAAGCGAATCTTTCTTTATCAGATGATGATGAAAGGAATACCAATCGTTTAGTAACAATCACCAATCTGGCAAATAGTTATCAGAAGATCAAGAATTATAGAACTGCCTTGGTCCATTTTGAAAAATTGGAAACAAATTGGCTGCAAAAAGAAAATCCTGAGCTCTATTATTCAAATTTAGTTAATATGGCACTGCCGTTGATCAACTTGCAAAAATACGATAAGGCAAAAAGTCATTTGCAAGCAGCGCAAAAATTTGCTGAAAAAAACCAAGCAGTGGAAATGCAATTTGCCTGTTATTTGAATTTATCCATTATCTATCAAACGAAAAAGGATATTTCAGCAGCGACAAAATGTCTTATGAGATCGATAAAACTGGCAGAAGATACAGGTCATCACAAACAGATGGGAATTGCCTATCAACATTTAGCAAATTTGTATAAAGAAAATGATCTTCCTCAAAAGGCAATATCATATTTTAGAAAAGCTATCAAACTCTATCGTCAATCAAAAGATTGGGAAAAACTGAGCTGTCTTTTGAATTTACTAGCAGAATGTTATGAAAAAACAGGAAAGTTTAAGCAAGCTTATGAAACATTAAAATCTTTTGAGAAAGCGAGAGACAAATATGAGCATCAAAAAAATGAGACAGATGAATTGGAAAACACTAAGGTCATATCTGCTGGCCGCAGCAAACAATACATTTTTAAGGATAGTAATTCCTTGATATCCAGAGAGATGAGTAAAAGGATCGACTCGCAATTGATCGGAAAAAGTGATGTTATGCGAAAGGTAGTTCAACAGGCTTTCCTGGCTTCCAGCAATTCGGTTTCCAGCGTTTTGATCCAGGGAGAATCTGGCACGGGAAAAGAATTTATCGCCCGTTTGATCCATTACGCCAGCGATAGATATAAAAAACCATTCATCTCTGTGAACAGTGCTGCCATAACTTCGGGTTTAGTACAAAGTTCTCTATTCGGACATAAAAAAGGAGCTTTCACCGGTGCTACTTCTAATCATATCGGATATTTTGAAGCAGCTAATCACGGCACGATATTTTTGGATGAAATATCGGAAATGCCCTTGGATATACAGGCACAACTACTCCGCGTTTTAGAAGAAAAAATGATCAAACCCCTGGGAAATCAGAAGAAGAAAAGAGTGGATTTTCGTCTTATCTCCGCAACAAATCGCAACATTTATAAGATGGCAAAAAACAATCAATTCCGTTTTGATCTTATGAACAGGATCGATACACTCAAAATTAAGATACCACCATTACGAGAACGCAAAGAAGATATACCGCTGTTGATAGATTATTTTACAGATACAATATCTCAGCGTTTGAAAAGAGTTCGTCCTCGCATTTCTACAAAAGCAATAAATACACTTTGCGAATATGAATATCCGGGAAATGTGCGTGAATTGATCAATATTTTAGAAAAACTGATCCTTTTTTGTGAAAAGAACTCTATCGATCAGACAGACCTATATTTTATAGATTCTCCCAACGTCGAAGAAATGAAAGGGAAAAAATTCACTACTCTGAATCTGAAGGCAAATGAACGAGAGATCGTAAAACAGGCACTGTTAAAAACAAATTATGTTCAGAACGAAGCTGCAAAATTACTCGGGATCTCACCTTCTGCTTTATGTCGCCGCTTAAAAAATCTGAATATTGGACATGAAATAGGAGTTAGGGATTAAGGATTGGAAATATAGAACGAAAAACTGAAAAGTACTTGTTTTAGTTTGGTAACGATAAAGACTTATTTATAATCTTTCGCAGGATCGAAAACGAATTACATTTTCAGGACAGTTGCAGAAATCCATTTCATTCTGATTCTGACAAAAAGTTGAAAATTAGGCCAGAGAAACAGAAAATAATAGACAAATTTTGCCAAAAATATATTTTCCATCATAAATATTGAATTTGTAAAAAATGACTTAATAGTAGAACCCTGAGAAAATAACATAATAATATTAGGAGATAAAAAAATTAGATGTTCATTGATTTTGCCAGAATAAAAGTTGAATCGGGAAAAGGTGGAAACGGCTGTGTCAGTTTCCGTCGTGAAAAGTATGTCGCCAAAGGCGGGCCAGACGGAGGAGACGGCGGAAAAGGTGGAGATGTGATCGCTATTGGTGATGAGAATATAAATACACTTGTTGCTTTTCGCTATAACAAACTATTCAAGGCTCAGCGCGGAGAACACGGCAAAGGCAGCAATCAAACTGGCGCAGATGGAGAGAATAAGATCATCAAATTGCCTTTGGGAACTGTTATCTATGACATTACTGACGGGAAACATCAGAAATTGGGCGAAATTACTGATCACGAACAAAAATTTTTTTTGGCCGAAGGTGGCAATGGTGGACGAGGTAACACACGCTTCAAGTCTTCTACTAATCGTGCTCCACGCCAGGCTAAACCAGGAGGAGAAAGCATCATCAGAGAATTGGAATTGGAACTTCGTTTGATGGCTGATGTGGGTCTTGTCGGTTTTCCAAATGCTGGAAAATCCACTTTACTTTCCAGAGTTTCGGCAGCACATCCTAAAATCGCAGATTACGAATTTACGACGTTAGAACCATCCTTGGGTGTCGTTGACGTCAGCGATTTTGAATCTTTCGTGATGGCAGATATTCCTGGGATCATTGCCGGAGCTCATGAAGGTAAGGGCCTGGGCGATCAATTTTTGCGACACATTGAAAGAACCGCCGTTCTGTTATTTTTGATCGACGTAAATTCCATCTCACCGGCACAAGATTACAACATTTTGAAAAAGGAATTGCATATGTATGATCCCTATCTGGACAAAAAGCTTCATCTGATCGCACTGAGTAAGGTGGATACAATTCCGAACAAAGATAAAGAGGAAATGCTGAAAATGATCAAGACAGAATTTAAACAGAATAGTCATGAAAACTTTCTTGCTATTTCTTCCATTTCAGGAGAAAATATTACAAAACTCAAACAAAATTTATGGAAGATCATCAAACAAACAAAATGAGCATTTCCACTATTTTGATCGCAACTGATTCTTTCAAAGGAAGTCTTGATGCAAAAAATGTTGCAAAGGCAATTGCTTCTGGAATAAAACAAGCAGCACCACAGATCAAAATCTTTGAACAACCTTTGGCAGATGGAGGTGAAGGCACAGTTGATTGCTTGATAAATGCGTCGAATGGTTCTTTCCAAAAAGAGATCGTTCTCGGTCCAGTTGGCAAGACCGTAACAGCAAAATATGGAATTTTCCAAGATAAAAAGACTGCAATTCTGGAAATGGCAGCAGCTGCTGGAATGAGTTTGGTGCCAAAAAACAAAAGAGATCCACTTCAAACGACCACTTACGGAGTTGGCGAATTGATCCGCAAAGTTATTGAAAACGGGATAACGAAAATTTTTTTGGGCTTGGGCGGAAGCGCAACAGTCGATGCGGGAACAGGTGCGATGATGGCTTTGGGCGCAAAATTGTTAGATGATAAAGATCGTAATATTAGATTGGGAGGAGCATTTCTTTCCAGAATCAAAAAAATCCAGCTTGCAGATGCAAAAAGAAAATTGGAGAATATCAAGCTGTCGCTACTTTGTGATGTAAAAAATCCATTATTGGGAAAAAATGGAGCAGCTCAGGTCTATGCTCCCCAAAAAGGAGCAGATCAGAAAGGAGTTTTGGCATTGGAAAAAGGTTTGGAGCATTTTGTCAAACTCGTGAAAATGAATTTTACCATCGATCTCGATATCGCTGGAAATGGTGCAGCAGGTGGAATTGGAGCTGGTCTTAGATTGCTTTTTCAAACTGAATATTTGAGTGGAAGTCAATTCATCATGAAAAAAACTGAATTATCAGAAAAAATTGATCAAGCTGATCTGGTGATTACCGGTGAAGGCGAACTGAACAAACAAACGACGTTTGGGAAAATTCCTTTTGAAGTGGCGAAAATAGCACGGCAAAAAGGGAAAAGGATTATTGGGATCTTTGGAAAAAAATCAGAATCTTTTGCTGAAGAGAAAATCTTTGACGAAATTATTACGCTTGTAAGAAAGCCGGAAGATTTTGATGAAGCCTATAATAATCCTTCTCAAATTTTGAAGAACAGAGCAATAGATATTTTCAGGAGGTTGATTTGAAAAAATTATTTTTGACGCGTGAACTTCCAGAAAAAGTAATGGAAAAATTAGCAGAAAATTTTGAGCTTCAGGTAAATCCGAAGGATCGTCTGCTTTCTAAGTCGGAAATCATTGAAGGCGTGCGCTGGTGTGACATTCTACTCTGCTTATTGACCGATAAGATAGACCAGGAGATCATCGACGCAAATCCAGAATTGAATGGAATTGTTAATTACGCTGTCGGTTTCAATAACATCGATATCCAAAATGCCACGAAAAGAAAAATCCCTGTAACAAATACTCCGGGCGTGCTCACAGAAACGACAGCCGATTTTGCCTGGACTTTACTTTTTGCTGCTGCTCGTCGCATCGTGGAAGCAGATAGATTTATCCGGGCAGGAAAATTTGCCGGTTGGGCGCCACAGCTTTTCCTGGGAAATGATATCTTTGGAAAAAAGCTGGGTATCATCGGAGCAGGTAGGATCGGAACAGCAGTTGCCAAACGATCTCAAGGCTTTAAGATGGAAGTACTTTATTACGACAAAAATTCTAATATTGAAAAAGAGACAGCTGCGCGAAAGGTCGAACTCGATGAGTTATTGCGAGAAGCTGATTTTATTTCGCTTCACGTTCCACTTTTTCCTGAAACAACTCATCTCATCAATTCTGAAAGATTGAAATTGATGAAAAGATCAGCAGTCTTGATCAACACAAGTCGAGGAGCTGTGATCGACGAAGAAGCACTGGTGCAAGCTTTGAAGAAAAAAGAAATCGCCGCAGCTGGTCTGGACGTTTTTGAAAATGAACCGCAGATCACAGAAGAATTGATAAAAATGGAAAACGTCGTTCTTGCTCCGCATATTGCCAGCGCTTCCGAAGAAACACGAACGAAAATGGGCTTGATAGCTGTTGAGAATGCTCTACAAATTTCAAGACAAGAAATTCCAACCAATATTGTGAATTCAGAAATCTATGAAAAATAAGATCAAAGCCTGGGTCAAGCTTCTATCTGTCCAAAATATAGGAAATACAAAAGCAATTCAACTGGCAAAAGAATGCGGTGAACCAGAAAATTTCATCGATGATGGAAATGAAAAATTCTGGCAAAGTGAGATCATCAGCGAAAAATTAAAGATAGAGATTTTACAAAGCAAAGCACCTGGTGATTGGCAACTCATAACCGAATTGATCGATAGATACGAGATCAAGTTCGTGTCCATTTTGGATGATATTTATCCTAAATTGCTGAAAAATATTTATGATCCACCACCTTTTTTCTTTTACCGTGGTAATCTCGATAAAGAAATTTTTCGGCGGACTATTGCTATTGTGGGAACCAGACGCGCCAGCGATTACGGAAAAATGATGACCAGAAAGATCGCAAAACCTTTGATCAAAGCGGGATTCACGATCATCAGCGGGCTTGCCTACGGAATTGATACGCTGGCACATAGAACAGCCGTCGAAAACGGGGGAAAGACCATCTCCGTCTTTGGCACAAGCGTTAACCAGATCTATCCTCCAGAAAATCGCAAATTGGCTGAAAAAATTTTGGAAAATGGTGCAATTTTGTCCGAATATGTTCCCGGCTCAAAATCTGAGAAATGGAATTTTCCCACAAGAAATCGTATTATCAGCGGTTTGAGTTTGGGCAGCATAATCATCGAAGGCAAAAAAACAAGCGGAGCGCTACTCACCTCAAAATTTGCAATGGATCAAAATCGTGATATTTTTGCTCTTCCCGGTGATATCAATCGTTCGCAAGCTGCAGGTCCAAACTATCTGATTCAATTAGGTGCAAATTTGATCACTTCAGCTCAAGATATTCTGGATTACTATAATATTAAGATGGATGACCAACTGCAAATTTTTCCTAATCTGACTCCCGAAGAAGATATAGTTTATCAATTACTTTTGCAAAACAAGCCGAATATGCATTTCGATGCGATACTTATCAAATCTGGATTGACGATGGGAAAAATTTCTAATATCCTGCTTTCTTTAGAATTAAAAAGTGTGGTGAAGAAAATTGCTGGAAATAAGTTTATGCCGCTGTATTAAGTGCTATCACTAAATTCATTGATATTGATACAATCTTTGTATATTGTATTTGAAAATAATCTTTGAGATGAAAAAAAGAATCCAACTAAAGTTATCATCACTTTCAAAAAAAAATTTTAGAGATTCAAGATTTTAGTGCTATTCAAATATTAGATCCAAGTGATCTCTTATCAGGATCAAAAAGTGATTGCACTCAATATCTACCTTTTTGTTTCAGTTTGCTGGTTGACTTTCTTCTGATCCATAACGAATAAAACCTGGATGATACTAAACAATTCAAATCAGAGAAAGTATGCAGTTGCCATCATCAAATAGTTAGCAAAATTAATTTTTATCACCTTTGTTGGTTCTATGGTTCTTGATCAATCTAATTAAAATATCGAAGATAATAAAATGAATATCTGGAATTTCCAACTGAATATATATTTCTTCAGTTAATTTCTGAATTTCAAAAAAACTTGACCACACTTCCTCATCTTTCCCTTTTGTTCAAAAATTCTTAGTTTAAAGGAGTAAAGATCATTAATATTATTTTTGCTTTAATTGCATTGGGCGTGCTGGTAACGGTTCACGAAGGTGGTCATTATCTTGCTGCGCTTTTATTTGGTGTGAAAGTGGAAAAATTTTCGATCGGATTCGGTCCTAAACTATTTTCTTTCCATGCCTTTAATACTGAATTTCGGATATCGCTCATTCCTCTGGGAGGTTACGTCAAAATGAAAGGCGAAAATCCCGATGAAGACATCAGCGATCCAGATGCTTTCAAAGAAAAAAAATGGTGGCAACGTGCGATCATTGCTGTTGCTGGTCCTTTTTCTAATTTGATCTTTGCTTTGTTCATTTTCATTTTTTCCTTTTTGATCGGCAAGAATTTTGAAGATAATGCACCGATAATTGGAAAGATCAATTCTTCCTATTCCCAAATTCAAAAAGGTGATAAGATATTGCAGGTGAATGATGAAAAAGTGATCGGCTGGAATCAGATCATCCAAAATACCAAAGATGACGAGATAGATGAATTACAAATCGAGCGAGATGGAGAAGTTGTTTCGATATTGATCGAAGATCTGGAAAAGCAAGACTGGTTCGCTGATATCCTTCCAGCAGCATCAACTGTGATCGGAGAAGTTGCCGTCGGCATGCCGGCATATAAAGCTGGATTGCAAAAGAATGACAAGATCATTGCTGTTGATCAAAAAGAGGTGAACGATTGGTATGAAATGCGAGAAGCGATCAAGAATAGCGCTCAAAATGAAGTCGTTCTGACGATTGAACGAGAAAATCAAACTTTCCAAAAAGAAATCGAATTGCAGGAAAATATTATTGATAATACAAGGATAATAGGGATCACACAGAAATTACCGGTCAAATTCGTCGAAAAATATTCTTTCTGGGAAGCTGTGAAATTTGGGACTGTGACAACATTCGGCTTTGTTGGTTTGAATTATGCGATGCTCTATAAGTTGATTATACGGCCGGCAGAGATCACAGCAAATCTGGGCGGGCCAGTGATGATCTATTCGCTTTCTCAACAATCAGCACAAAAGGGGCTAGACAGCGTTCTTTCTTTCATTGCTGCGATCAGCGTTATCTTGATGATCATGAACTTACTTCCGATTCCAATTTTGGATGGCGGGCAGATCTTTTTTTGCATAATCGAAGGAATCAGAGGAAAGCCGCTTTCACAAAGAATTCAAATGATCCTGCAAAATATCGGGATATTTATCATTCTTTTTTTGATGATCTTTGCTTTCTGGAATGATATTCAACGCATCTTAACAAGAAATCTTTCGATCAAACAACAACAACAGATCCAGACAGAATAATGCTCATTATTTCTTTGGAAGATAATAAACATCTTTTTAGCTTTACTTCTTTGTTTGTGAATAAGATAGGAGAAAATCGTGAAAGAAAATATGGGATTCTTCGTGATTAAAATAGATGAATATGAGTAAAAAATATATTTATATGAAGGAGAAAAAAATGAAATTTTTGGATAAGATCTATTCGCCACAATTAAACAGGATCCACAGCGGAAAAGTTCGAGAAAGCTTCAAGATCGATGATAAAACACGGATGATCGTTGTGTCGGACAGAGTTTCCAGCTTTGATAGCGTCTTGAATAACTTGATCCCAGAAAAAGGTGCAGTTCTGAACGGGATCACAAATTTCTGGTTTGAAAAGACGAAAGACATCATCGGGAATCATCTGATAAAAGCGATTGATCCCAATATCAGTTTGGTGAAAGAAGCGGTGCCGATCCGCATTGAGATGATCGTGCGCAATTATTTGACGGGCTCAATGTGGCGTGGTTATCAAAAAGGAAAGCGAGAATTTTCTGGTGTGAAAGTTCCAGATGATCTTTCCCAAAATGATAAATTTCCTGAACCGCTTATCACTCCAACCACCAAAGAAGAACACGATCGCGAGATCACACCAGAAGAAATCGTGGAAGCAGGTTGGACAACTCACGAAATTTATCAGAAAATGGAAAAAGTTGCATTACATTTATTCCAAAAAGGAACGGAAGAACTGGCAGAAAAAGGAATTATTCTGGTCGATACAAAATATGAATTTGGTCTTTGGAATGGAAAATTGATCTTGATCGATGAGCTCCACACCCCTGATTCTTCACGATTTTGGGATAAAAAGATATATGAAAAGGATCAGCAAAATGTTGATTCGATGGACAAAGAATTTATTCGACAATGGCTTTTGAAAAACAAGAAAGATGGAAAATTACCAAACTTACTGCCTCAGAATGTTATTATGGAAGCATCAAAAAGATACAAAGATATATTTGAGAAGATCACGGGCATGAAATTCGTCAGCTGTCAATTGGAGATCAAACAGAGAATTCATCATCATCTTGTTCAGGCAAATTTGATCAAAGATGGCTATGTTGCACTCGTGATGGGATCTCCCAAAGACAATGAGCACGCCGAAAAATTGAAAAATATTTTGAAAAAATATGAGGTGTTTGTTGAAAAACGTGTTATCTCTGCGCATAAAAATGGAGAAAGAATTCCTGAACTGGCGAAAATTTATAACAATTCTATCGAACCGGGTTGCGTGCTGGCAATTGCTGGTCGGTCAAATGGATTAGGTGGAGCATTAGCAGCAAATCTGGCGATCCCGGTCATCAATTGTCCACCTTTCAAAGATAAGATCGATATGATGGTCAATATCAATTCATCTTTGATGATGCCTTCCAAAACACCAGCAATGACAGTTATTGATGTGAATTCGGCTGCACTAGCTGCTTTGCGCAGTCTCAATCTGCAAAGACTAAAAAATAAATTTCAAGAAGAGATAGTTGATATGAAAGAAGATCTGAAAAAGGCAGATGAGGAATTTACCACAGAGAACACATGAGTAACACTGAAAAAAATTGATGATCAGAAAAGAAAAAAAGTTAAATAAAATACTCCGTGCTCTCAGTGAGTTCCGTGGTGAAAAAAAATACTAACCACAGAGAACACAAGATAGCACAAGAGAAACACTGAAAAATATTGATAATTAGAAAAAATTAAATAAAAAACTCCGTGCTCTCAGTGAGTTCCGTGGTGAAAAAAATATTAACCACAGAGAACACAAGAGAACACAAGATAGCACAAGAGGAACACTGAAAAAAATTGATAATTAGAAAAAATTAGATAAAATACTCCGTGCTCTCAGTGAGTTCCGTGGTGAAAAAGAGATAGTAAAAAAAGGAGTCGTTATGAACATTGTCGTGATCGGTTCTGGAGGAAGAGAACATGCTCTTGTATGGAAATTGCAACAAAGCAAACTTGCAGACAAGATTTTCGTAATACCAGGAAATGGAGGAACAAAAAATAATATGCTTTTTGCAGTTGATGACTTTCGCAAGATCAAAGCATTTTGCCGACGTGAATTGATCGAATTAGTCATCGTCGGACCTGAAATTCCTCTTGCAAACGGAATTGTTGATGAATTCAAAAATACTCCGGTCATGGTTTTTGGGCCAGAAAAAAGAGCTGCTTTGTTAGAAAGCTCAAAGATCTGGGCAAAAAAATTTATGCAAAAATATGGCGTAGCTACAGCTGATTTTTGGGAAGCTAATCCCGATAATCCAGAAGAAATAAAAAAAATCATTTCCAAACTGAAAGGAAACTGCGTAGTTAAATTTGATGGTCTGGCTGCTGGCAAAGGCGTTTTTGTTTGTTCAAGCGAAAAAGAAGCTCTATCAGCCATCGAGAATATTCAAACGAAATATGGAGAAGATGCTTCATTCTTGATCGAAAAAAAATTGAAAGGTAAAGAGCTTTCCATTCTTGCAGTTACTGATGGAAAAAGCTATAAATTATTGCAGTCTTCTCAAGATCATAAACAGCTTCTGGAAGATGACAAAGGTCCAAACACGGGTGGAATGGGCGCTATTTCTCCTGTTCCTTTCTTTAAAGAAAAAATAAAGAAAAATATTATCGAAAAGATCATCGAACCAACAATGCACGGAATTGCTCAAGAAAATTTCGATTATAAAGGTGTGATCTATTTTGGTTTGATGCTGACATCAGAAGGACCAAAATTGCTCGAATATAACGTGCGGTTGGGCGATCCTGAAACTGAAGTCGTTTTGCCAGCTTTAAAAAGCGATCTTTTACAACTTATCCTTTCTTGTTTTGAAGGAAATTTATCTGACTTTGATCTACAATTTTATCAAGATCATTTTATCGATGTCGTTCTTGTTTCCGGAGGTTATCCAAAATCTTATCAAAAAGGTTTTGAAATTACAGGACTGGAAAATCTGGAAAAAGATACGTTACTTTTCCAGGCTGGAACAAAAAGAAGCGAAAAAAAATTGCTCACGAACGGCGGAAGAGTCTTGAACATCGTTACAAGAGGAAAATCCTTGAATGAAGCCAGAAAAAAAGTTTACAAAGAATGCGGTAAGATAGAATTTGAGAAAAAATATTATCGAAAAGATATTGGCAAAAGAAATTGAAAAAGGCGGTGATAAAATAATGTGGAGAAAAGAATTACAAAATAATATCACAACAATTGCTGAACTCGATGATTTTCAAGATCTTTCTAAAATAGAAAAAATCAAATTAAAAAAAGTCATTGAACGTCACCCAATGAGCATCTCGCAGTTTTATGCCAGTCTAATTGATTGGAAAGATCCTAAAGATCCGCTGAAAAAAATGATCGTTCCAACCTGCGATGAACTGAAATTGAGCGGTTCATATGATACCAGCGGTGAAAAATCCAATACAAAATTTTTTGGTTTCCAACACAAATATGAACAAACAGCTCTCGTGCTGGCAACGAATCAATGTGCTTCTTATTGCCGTTTTTGTTTTCGCAAGCGGATGGTTGGAAAACACACGCAAGAAGTCATTCAAAACTTCAAGCATGCTGTTGACTACATTCAAGCGCACGCAGAGATCAACAATGTATTGATCACGGGTGGCGATCCTTTGACGCTTTCAACCGAGATACTGCAAACATTTTTGGAAGATTTAGAAGATATTTCCCATCTTGATTTCATACGCTTTGGCACAAAAGTTCCCGTTTTCTTACCCGATCGAATTATCGAAGACCCTGATCTGATTGAATTGATCAGCGATTACAATCGTTATAAAAAGCAGATCTATTTTGTTTTGCAAATTGATCATCCGCGCGAGATCACTCTAGAGCTAAAAAAAGCGGTTGATATTTTAAAAAGAGCTGGCGTGATCTTGAATAATCAAACCGTTCTTTTGAAAGGCGTGAATGATAGACCGGAAGTTCTGGCAAAATTACAGAACACATTAGTTTCAATCGGCATAAATCCTTATTACGTATTCCAATGTCGTCCCGTGAAAAGAGTCAAAAGACAATATCAGATCACGTTGGAAGAAGGTTTGCACATCGTGCAAAAGGCGAAGACTTTCTTAAATGGACATAGCAAAAGATTCAAATATGTAATGTCACATCGCACGGGAAAGATCGAGATTCTTGGTATTGAGGATAATAACATTTACTTCAAATATCATCAGGCAAAAAAATCCAGAAATTTCAATCGGTTTTTTCATAAAAAATTGGATAAAAAAGCATGCTGGCTGGATGATCTGGCTTGATGCTTTACTGAGAAAATATCCCGATAATTATTATTTTAGATCAAAGTTCGCTCTTTTTCACCAATTGATATGAATCGATAAATCTTTGCATTTGACGATCAATTTCATCCCGAACTTTGCGGAAGATCGCGAGTTCCTTGCCAGCTGGATCGATGAAACCAAAATGAAGTTTTTTATCTACTTTACCGCTGAAAATCGGACAGCTTTCTCTGGCGTCATCACAAACTGTGATCACAAAATCAAAAGAGTCTTCTAAAAAATCGGATACTTCATTTGTTCTTTGCCGGGAAATATCGATACCGATCTCTTTCATAACTATCACAGCGTTCTGATCGATATGAGCTTTTGGTTTTGTGCCCGCAGAATAAACTTCCAATCCAGCTTCTTGTTTCAAAAAACCTTCTGCCATTTGACTCCGACAGGAATTTCCTGTGCATAGAATTAAAATTTTTTTCATAGTTTTTGATAATAGTAAATCATTGAAAAAATGACCACTGATCATTATGATGATAGTTGTGATCAAAAGGAAATTTAAGATCATTTTTTGGCTTGATGATTGTGCGTAAGATAAGAAACTTTGGCAAGGCGTGTGCTGTAGTTTCTGTCATCAAAGCGATTACAAGCCATTCCAAGAAAATCAATTCCATGAATTTATCCAAACTAGACAAACAACTATTTCGCCAGGATTTTCTTGATTTTATTTGTGGAAAAGACGCGTCCAGTCGAAATGAGCTTGCCATCGATCATCAAAGCTGGAGTTCCCATAATTCCGTTGTTGACGATTGCTTGCAGATCCGTGATCTTTTCCACATCTGCTTCCATTTCCAATTGATACAATGCCATATTTACATTTTTCAACAATTTTTCACATTTCTGGCAACCTCGGCCAAATATCTTGATTTTCATTTTTCTCCTATTTGGTAATATTTTCAAACACTTCTTGATCATTTTCTTTGATCACATTCAAAATACAATAATAAATCTCTAAGATACAACCGCAACGAAGATGATAGAACACACAATTTCCTCGTTTTTCAGAAGAAACTATTTTTTCTTTTTTCAAAACAGCAAGATGCTTGGAAACCGTTGATATATCAGCACCTATCATTGCCGTTAATTCCTGAACGCAATGACTTTTTTCTTTCAATTTCTCGATGATGAAGAGACGGCTGGGATGCGCTGTAGCTTTGATGATCTTTGCCATTTTTTCATACTTATCTTTTTCTTTTTTTTCCATAATTTTTTACTCTCTTCAAACTAATTGGTCAAATAGCAAAATACTGTCAAGATTTTTTTGCTTATCTGCGCAAGTCGGCAATAATATGTTTAAACTAGAATTTATCGATATTTTTTCTAACTCCAGATAAAATCCTGATTATTCTGATTTCACCATCAGACAGCATAACCTATCTCCTATCTCCTATCTCCTATCTCCTATCTCCTATCTCCTATTTCCAATCGCCTATCTCCAACTAATATTTGATTTATTTTGCTACAATGCTCACCAATTTTTTGGGAACGACAATAATTTTTTTTATAGTTTTTCCAGCTAAATGTTTCTGCACGTTTTCCACTTCCAATGCCATTTTCTTTATCTTTTCCTGATCTGCATCGGCGGGAACTTCCATCTTTCCGCGTAGTTTTCCCATTATTTGGATCACATAAGTTATCTCGTCTTTTTTCAAATATTCTGGATTGTATTCTGGCGGTTTTTCCTCGTGTAGAAAAGTATCGTTGCCGATTTTTTCCCAAATTTCTTCAGAAATATGCGGTGCAAAAGGATAGAGCAAGATCGGGATTATTTTGCAGGATTCAGCATAAAAAGTCTTTTCCGTTTCATTCAAATTTTCTGGATCGACAATAGAATAGACGTTATTCAAATGTTCCATGATGGCTGCTATCGCGGTGTTGAATTGCATTTTTTCTTCAATATCTTCTCGCACTTTTTTGATCGTGTGATGAGTGCTGAAGCGCAGTTTCTTGAGCTTGGAAGATATCTTGTAATTATTTCGATTAGGATCAGAATGACAATTTTTCTGAATTATTTCCAGATTTTCATCGAACAAACGCCAGACACGGTTCAAGAAGCGGAATGCACCTTTCACGGCTTCATCGCTCCATTCCACATCTTTTTCTGGTGGAGAAGCAAAGAGCATAAAAACTCGAACGGTATCTGCTCCGTAGCGATCAACAATGTATTGCGGATCAACAACATTTCCTTTTGATTTGCTCATTTTTGCGCCGTCTTTTGTCACCATTCCTTGCGTTAGCAATCGGGCAAAAGGCTCATCAGAATTGACCATTCCCAGATCACGCATAAATTTATGGAAAAAGCGCGCATACATCAAGTGCATCACAGCGTGTTCGATGCCACCGATATATTGATCGACTGGCAACCAATAATCAGCATTCTCTTTTCTGAAAGGCAATTTGTCATTTTTGGAATCGGTGTAACGCGCAAAATACCAGGAACTGTCAACGAAAGTATCCATCGTGTCTGTTTCACGCCTTGCTGGTTTTCCACAAAGAGGACATTTAACGTTTAGCCAATCTTCAGCTGAGAGAAGCGGATTCTGTCGCGTTTTTCCCAATTCAACATTTTCAGGAAGTTCGACGGGCAAGTATTCATCGGGAACGAGAACTGTTCCACAATATTTACAATGGATCACGGGAATTGGATTTCCCCAATATCTTTGCCGTGAAATACCCCAATCCCGCAATCGATAGGTGATCGTCTGTTTTCCCATCTTGTTTTTTTCCATCCAGAGAGAAATTTCTGTTTGAGATCGCACACTTTCCAGCTCATCAAATTGCGCTGAATTGACCAGAATTCCTGGCTCGATATAAGCTTCTTTCATTTGATCTAAAACAAGTTCCTTTGCTGGATTTTGGATCACGATTTTCATGGGAATATCATATTTTCTGGCAAACTCAAAATCTCGCTGATCGTGAGCTGGAACCGCCATCACTGCACCTGTCCCATAATCCAACAATACATAATTCGTGATCCAGATCTGAACTTTTTCATTGTTGACTGGATTGATCGCAAATCTTCCTGAAAAAATGCCTTCTTTCTTCGTCTCTTCTGCGGTTCTTGTAATAGAATCTTCGTTGATAACTTTGTCACAAAATTCGCTCATTTCTCTATTATTATCTTTTTTCAACCATTTTTGGACAAGAGGATGTTCAGGAGGAAGCGCCATAAATGTGCAGCCGAATATCGTATCGGGGCGTGTCGTGAAAACTTTGATGATCTCTTCCGAATCTTCCAATTTGAACCAGATCTCCGTGCCATAGCTTTTTCCGATCCAATTTGTTTGCATCGTTTTAACTCTTTCTGGCCATTCGATGACTTGGCTGAAATCCAGAAGCTCATCAGCATAATCTGTTATCTTGAAAAACCATTGTTCCAATTCTTTTTGTTTCACAGGATTTCCACAGCGCCAGCAATTACCATTTTCCACCTGCTCATTTGCCAGCACGGTCTGACAATCTTCACACCAATTCTGATACGATGTTTTTTTGTAGGCCAATCCTTTTTCATACAAGCGTTTGAAAAACCATTGACCCCATTTGTAATATTCCGGATGACAGGTGCTAACTTCGCGTTCCCAATCGATGCCGAATCCCATCATATCAAATTGTTTACGCATTTGATCAATATTTTTATCTGTCGTGAGACGAGGATGCGAATTGTGTTTGATCGCAAAATTCTCTGCCGGCATACCAAACGAATCATAACCCATCGGCTGCATGACATTGTATCCTTGCATCATTTTATAACGCGTGATCGCATCAGCGATCGAATAGTTTGAAACATGTCCCATGTGCAGCGCTCCGGAAGGATAGGGAAACATTGAAAGAACATAATATTTTTTTTTCTCACTTTTGTTATTGGCATTGAATATTTTATTTTTATTCCATTTTTTCTGCCATTTTTTTTCTATTTTTTCAAAAGGATATTCCATTTTTTGCTCCTGAAATTATTTTTTTGTTTTGGTAAAATATTTAATTGTAATTCCCCAAAAAGGGGAGTAAAAGAAGAGAATCTGAAAATTGCTCTGCGAAAAATCGATAATGATCGTGCATATTTTTCTCCTCTTTCTGAAATTTGGCGTAAATTTTATTTTATGGTTTTATTGGTCAAATTTTTTTTCATTTACCAGTTAACTCCGATAAAAATTTTTGGCTTTTTAGATTTCATATATTATCTTCCTAATCTAAGCGATTGTAAAATCAGTCAGCATAAATTTTCAAAAATTTCAATCTAACACAATAAGGAGTAGTTATGAAGATCTTTGAAGTGAAAAAAGGCAGTTTCATCAATTTTGATAACGTTTTCAAATTTGAATTGATCAATCTGGAAGATGAGCAGAAATATTTCTGGCGTTTTTTTGCCACGAAAGATATATCTTGTAGCAGCAAGCATTTTGATTCTGAACAAGAAGCGAAAGATTGGCTGCATATCACATTGACGAGGGCAGTGAGTGCGGAAGAGATAATCAATCTTTGACAGAAAATATTTTAAAATAATTGACAGTTCAGTCAGCAAAAAATTTTTTGTTGTTACGCTCGATGCAACAGATTTTGCAGACGGAGGTATAAATTGCAAAAATTGGTGAGTAAATTGGTCGAAATTGGATTGACTGAAAACGAAGCAAAGGTTTATACATGCCTTTTGCAAAAGAGTAATTTCACGGCAACGGAGCTTGCCCGTTGCACTCAAGTCAATCGTTCTCGAATTTACACGGTTTTGCAATGCCTGATCGAAAAAGGATTTTGCATCGAAAAATTGGGTAGAGTGAAAAAATATCAAGCGATCAAACCTGAAGATGCCTTTTCAAAATTGAAAGAGGATCAGGAAAAATTGATCCACAAAATAGATTCCTTACCGAAACTTCTGCATCCGATCTATAAAAAGCAGCAAGGTAATTCTTCGCCCCTTGATTTTATTGAAGTTTATGGAACGCCTTCCAGCATCATCAAGAAACATCATACTCTGGAATTGGAATCCAAGAAATTCGTGCTTTCTTTTTGCAAAAAACCCTACGCGATGACTAATGAACTAAATATTCACAAAGAGCAAGAAGCAAGCATGCAAACCGGCGTTATTTATAAGTCAATTTTTGAAGTAGAAAAAAAAGATATCGTTTTTTTTGCACGTCGGATGAAAAATTTTGAAGATCAGGGTGAGGAGATCAAAGTCGCCTATCATCTTCCTATAAAATTGCATGTTTTTGATGATCAAATCGTGATGTTCTCTATGACCAACAAATTCAATCCAACCGAGAAATTGACTTATCTGGTCATCGAGCATTCAGATCTGGCAGAAGCTTTGATCACCACATTTTATAAATATTGGTCAAAGGCGATTCCCGTGACCGAATTCATAAAAAAGGAAAAAATAAAATTATGAAATTAGGAACAAGATTTGCATATTTTATTTGATAGTATTAATAAAATTTATTGGAGGTTGTCCCCTTGAAATTTAAAATCTCGATCATCGCAATAATAACTTTGTTTTTCAGTTTTTGCTTGAATGCAGCTGATAACGTTTCCATTCAAATTGAAAATTCAGAAATATTAGTAACATTACAAATTCCTCCCAATATGCATCAAACCTATCAAGAAGGAATGTTGTATGTGGAGCCAGAGCCGTTGGAAGGAGTAAAATTTTCTCCAGTCATTTTTCCTGATGGCGTAGAAGATCACGGTTCGATAAATTATTATGATCAGGTTGTGATGCGCCTTCCCTTCCAGATTGAAGATTCTGTCGATAACGAAAAACTCAAAACAAAAATTTATATCGGCTATCAATTTTGTGACGAAGAAGGCGTCTGTCATTTTCCAGAAGAAGAAATGCTCGTTGTCAACTTGCAGGAAGACAGCGGATCTGCATTGAAAGCAGAGACCGAAAAAGAAATTTCGGCAACGAATGATCAAGAAATAACAGATTTTTCTGTTTTGAAAACGGAACTAGACAAATTTGAGATCGCTGATAAAGCTGCTGGTTTTCTCAAAAGTAAAGATTTTATCGATTTTGCCGAAAAAGCAACAACGTCTGATGGTTCTTCGACCGATGGCTTTGCTGGCAAAAATATCTGGCTGATATTATTTTTGATAATCATTGGTGGAATCGCCTTGAACTTGACTCCTTGCGTTCTGCCGATGATGCCGATAACTGTAGCAGTTTTGGGCGCTGGCACGCAGGCAGAATCCAAAGGAAAAGGATTCTTTATCGGTAGTTTGTATGGATTGGGAATGACCCTCGCCTATGGCGCTTTAGGTGTGATCGTTGTTCTCACAGGTTCACAATTCGGTGTGATCAATTCTTCGCCCTGGTTCAATCTGGTGATAGCAATTGTGTTCGTCTTTTTATCCTTGGCTATGTTTGATATCATACCAATTGATTTCAGTCGGTTTCAATCAGGAAAAATTCCAGGGAAAAAAAGCGGGAAAGTTAAATATATCACTGTTTTTGTTTTGGGTGTTATTGCAGCAGTTTTGGCCGGAGCTTGCGTCGCACCTGTTTTGATCTCGGTCATCCTCTATTCTGTAACTCTCTATAATGCTGGTAATTCTGCAGGATTGCTCTTGCCCTTTCTTTTGGGACTCGGCATGGCTTTACCCTGGCCCTTTGTCGGAGCCGGTCTTTCCTTCCTGCCAAAACCAGGAAATTGGATGAAATGGGTAAAGATCATTTTTGGCGTCGTGATACTCGTGATCGCACTTTATTATGGTTGGACGGCATATCACATCTTTGCTTCTTCTTCAGAAAAGATTGAACATTCAGAAGAAAATTCAGCTTCCGATCTACAGTGGCACAAATCGTTGTTAAAAGGATTGCAGACGGCCGAAAAAGAGAACAAACCAGTTTTGATCGATTTCTGGGCAACCTGGTGCAAAAACTGCCTGGCGATGGATGCAACCACGTTCAAAGATCCTGAAGTACAACAAACTTTACAGGAATTTGTTTTGATCAAACATCAAGCAGAAGACTTGAAAATCTCACCACATAAAGAATTGATGGAATATTTTGGGATTCTAGGGCTTCCAACTTATGTGATCATTCAACCAAAAGAGATACAATAAAGGTGTATTATGAAGATTCAAGTTATTCTAATAATAGTAATATTGTTATCTGTTTTTGCTTGTGATAGATTTGAAATTGATTTTTACGAATCTCCTAATCCTCGTATTACTGTATCATCACAAGTCGGATATGCACCATTTGAAGTTACTTTTTTTGATACTTCCGAAGAAGGAAGTCAACCGATTCAAGAATGGTTATGGGATTTCAATGGGGATGGAATATCTGATGTAATATATACACTTAATGATGTTCCAGATAGCATTGTATTTGTTTATGATACTCCAGCGATCTACAATGCCATTTTAACAATCAATGATGGACGATCACAAATAAGTGATACTGTGGCCATAGAGGTTTTAAACGCCAATTCCCCAATATCAGACTTTGAATACACTCAACCTATAATAGGTCAAAAACTAATTGACTTTACTGATAACTCAATTCAAGGAACTAACCCTATTATTTCTTGGGAGTGGGATTTTGATAATGATGGGGAAACAGATAACACTGAACAAAATCCAACACATACTTTTAATACTTTTGGCAGTTTTCCAGTTAGATTAACAGTATCAGATGGATTGTATCAGAATTCTATTACAAAAGAAATCTTAGTCATCGGCAAAAGTGTTATGATCGAACTCTTCACGTCCACTTCCTGCACCTATTGTCCGCTGGTTGAATCAGCTTTGCAAGATATCAAAGCTGAATTTGGCAGCAGAATTTCCTATTTGGAATATCATGTTGGCGACGAATTGGATGCGAACAGCACCGATCTGCTGATGTATTATGGTGCAGCTTCACTTCCCACCACAGTTATCAACGGAAATCAAGCTATAATTACCGGAGCTGATGACATTTACAATCGTATTTTATCTAACATTCAACCACTTTTATCAGAAGATCCGCAAATGATCCTCGACAGCTTGAATGTTGAATTAACTCCAGATTCTCTCTTTGGAAATGTGAGAGTAGAAAATATTGGGAATATTACAATTGCAGATCTGAAACTGCGAATTGCTTTGATGGAAGATTATAACGATGACTGGACGAACCACAACGGCGAATATCTACATAATATCGTTTTGAAACGCAGTTTTGTTGATATCTCCCAATGTGATCTATCACAACCGATTGATTTTTCCATCACTGATCTCTGTCAGCTTCCAGCTGGCTATAATGAATTGCCCGAAGATCTCACTCTTGTTCTCTGGCTGCAAGTCTGGGAAGATGAATATAATGATGATACTTGCACGGTTCACAACGTGCTCGAACACTCTTTGCAAAATAATTAAGGAGAATATATAATGAAAAAGATTTTCTTGTTGTTTGCCGCAGCACTTTTTGTAATTTTGCTTTTCGCTACTGAATCTATCAAAGATTTTCAATTGGAAGACGAAAAAGGAAAAATGCGCAAGCTTTCCGAATTTCAAGAAGAAGGACTTGTCATTCTCGATTTTTGGGCAAGCTGGTGCGTTGCCTGTCAGAAAGCACTGCCAAAATTGAATGAGATCCATCAAAAGTATGATGATGTAAACGTCGTTTCTATCTGCACCGATGCACCGCGCACCCAAAATAAAGCAAAAAAGATACTAAAATCAAATCGCTATAATTTTTACACACTTTTCGATTCAAAAAAAGTTGTGCAAAAACAATTCAATATCACCAGTATTCCACGCACGATATTCGTCAGTCCAGAAGGTGATATCATTTATGACCACACGGGCTATCAGCGCGGCGATGAAAAACATTACGAAGAGATCATTTTAGAATGGCAAAAAGGATTGGAAGAAGAAACTGAAAATGAAACTGAATAAAATATTTTTTAGCCTGATCTTCTTCATTGTCGTCATTTTGTTGAACGCTACAGAATTGGATTATTCCATATTAAATGAATTCGAGATGATCCAGCGTGATCTTGGCAATAGTTACGAAGATTATTATGCAGAAAAAATGAAATTGCAGCTTTTTTATAAGGCTGTCACTTTAGGAATAAAATATGACTATTATCGTCCCAAATATGATAAATTTATCGGAGTAGATCAAGCAGGATCGGAAGAAAACGAAAATTATTTCGATGAATATTATCTGCAATACAGCGGAGATCATCTTTTTGCGCAGGTGGGAACATTCGATGCGGTGATCGGTTCAGGTCTGGCTCTTCACAATTTTTATGATGAAGATTTCGATGAAGATAAGCGACTGATGGGACTTTATGTCCAATCTTTTTTTGAACGCTGGCAAACACAAATATTTTACGGCGAGATGGACATTGCATTTGAAAATGCTGAAGACGATAAAGATAATATCGGAGCGATCGATTCTGAAATTAATGTTTTGGAAAATCTCACTTTCGCTGGTAGCTACATCCTACATGAGCAAGCAATTGAAGATTGTTCTGAGAAAAATCGCCGGAATATCTATTCTTCACGTTTCAATTTTTTTCACGATCTCTTTGATCTTAACGGTGAATTTGCTTACAGCGAAGATGAAGAAAATCTGATCGGAAGAGCGCTTTACACAAACGCTTCTTATTATCTTGGAAATTTCACCTTTTCGACCGCTTACAAGAATTACACGAATTTTGACTTCAATATTTCCGATCTGCCGATGGCAAATCATTCCAATAAAGAACTGGCACACGGCTGGGATGTCGGAAAAGACGAAGAAGGCTTGATGGGTGAGATTCGCTTCCTCCCCAACTTTGAAAATGAATTTATCATAAATTATGCCGAAGGTTGGAACGATAATTTCAAAGTGCGTCAATCCAATCTTTATCTGGAATATCGCCATGAATTTGATGAACTTTCTTTCAAATCAGAATTGGAAATGTTTGAAGAGATCAATGAAATTTCAACAAATTGGGAAAAGGAGATCACTCCAAAATTTACCTGCGATTTTTTACTGGGCGAATTCCCGATCCTTTTAAAACTGGAAACGCAATATATCGAAGAAAAAAATGCAACCCGATCAGCAACACATTACGAGCCGAAATTCCAATCTGATATTTCTTACAAAAAATATTCGATCTCCTTCACGATCGAAAAACAAATAGACGATGCAATTGTTTCTGAAGAAGGTGAAGACGGCGAATATTGGATTGGTGCTGAACTTGCAGCTAATTTATTTGGAAATACCGATCTCCGTCTCTTTGGCGGAAAAGAAAAAGGTGGACTCGTCTGCCGCAACGGTATATGTAAAACGCAAGCAGAATTCGAAGGTCTGCGTGTGCAGATCAACACAGAATTTTAATGTTTTGGAGGAATTATGAAAAAAACTTTTTTGATTTTGTTCAGCTTGATCTTGAGCAGTTTCGCAGCTGCAGAATTGATCGTGGATATCCCCTTTGAGATGAATATTGTGGGTGATCCCTTCGCTTCAGGTGGAGCTTATACTTATGAAAGCGAATGGATGACGGCTACAAATAATGGCACAGAAACTCAAACCTATACCGTAGAATATTCCTATCAGGATCTTCCAGCAGATTGGTCGATGAGCTTGTGCACGACAAGTTCTTGCTTGATGCCAAATTTTCCCACGCCCTTAGAATTAGCTGCTGGTGAATCTGAACAATTTCACGTGTCGATTTATGTGAGTAGCTGCGGTGGTTTTCCCTTTAATCTAACCTTCGATGCTGGAGATTTAGCTGAACCGCTCAGTCTGGATTTTACTTTTAACACAGAAGATAATGTTTCTGCGGAAGATCAGTTGGTTTCCAAACAAAAATTGCATCAGAATTTTCCCAATCCTTTCAATCCGGAAACTTCCATTTCCTATCAATTAAGAGCTTCCGAAGCAAAAAATTCTCAATTAAATATTTACAATCAGAAAGGACAATTGGTGAAAAGTTTCAGCAATTTGTCGCCAGGCGAAGAGACAATTGTCTGGAAAGGAAAAGATAAATATATGCGTTCAGTCAGTAGCGGTATTTATTTTTATCGTTTGGAAGGCGCTGTAAAAACTGATCTAAAAAAAATGATCTTATTGAGGTAAAATGAAAAAGCTTGGCTCATTTCTGATAATCCTTCTTTTGCTCACGGATCTATTCTCTGCTCAAATGAAAGCGCTGGGCGAGGTTTTCACTGTCGATCCCGGTTGCTGAGGAATGGACGCGATTGCCCGTGAGGCATTACAACAGCTCAATTCAGAAGTAGATCATCTTGTTCCCATAAGTTGGGTGCTGATGACTGGATATGAATCGCCGGGAGCAATTGAACGCTACGCTTTTTATGAAGCAGCAAACTATCCTTTTGCCGTTTTCGGAGGCGTGCGCGCAATGGAACAATGGAATTGCAATTATCCCAATTTCACTGATTCCTATAATGACGTGATTGGAAGAGAAAGTCCGCTGCTGATCGAACTCCAATTTGATTTTGATGGCACAAACCAATTTACAATATCAGCAGATATCGAACTGGAAGATAACGTTTCGCCTGACGAAAACAAATTAATGTTCCTCATCACAAATTGGATAGATTATAATGATGATCATCCCTGGATTTTTCCAGTCGTCGCTGCTTCTGACACGATCAATTTTCCCTACGATCTACAAGGACAAACAGCAAATTATCAACACACTTTCACCATCGATATTCTTCCAGAATGGGAAATAACAGATTTTAGGGCTGTCGCTTTTATCCAATCTTTTGCTACGCAAGAGATCATTCAAGCAGCTCAAGTGCAATATCAAGCAACTTCTGCCAATGCTCCGCTCCTGACAGACTTTTCCAATCTGGGTAAAAACTATCCCAATCCTTTTAATCCTGAAACAACGATTCCCTATTTTTTAGATAAAAATGAACGAATAACTGCCAAGATCGAAATTTACAATATCAAAGGCAAAAAGATCAAAACATATCATGATCTGAAAACTGGAAATAATGCTATCATCTGGAATGGAACGGATACAAATGGAAATGTAATGAGCTCTGGCGTTTACTTCTATAAACTGATCACAAACAATAATATCCAAACCAATAAAATGATCTTGATAAAATAGATCTATAATTATGATGATAAAAATTATTATCGCTAAAAATTTCAGAGAAATATTCACAGATACGCCTATCTGCTGACGGCTTAGAAAAAATGTCCGGGCGGCATTTTCCCGAGTCGAAAACAAGTCTTTGCCAAAAAAGATCAAAGCAGGTATAAAATTTCCTAAAACCAATTTTTACAACCACCTAAAAATTCTAATTTCCAATCTTTCAAATTTTTTTAATTCTAATATTTTCCAATATTCACCAAAATATTCAGTTATCACATTCAAGAATGTAATTCATTCATTTCCAGAAAGTTATCAAATCGATGAAATTAGAGATTTTACTATCGCAAATCAAAAAATTATTCTAAGAATGAACCAAAAATTTAAAAAAAATGATGGAGGCAGAAAATGAAAAAAATTGCTTTAATTGCAATGTTAATGCTGTCAGCATCTTTGGTCTTTGCTCAATATCAGGTGGGAGATATCGTCGATGATATGTCCTGGACTGATAGCAATGGCGAAGATCATTCGATCTATGATCTGACAGCTTCCGGGAAAGCCGTTGTGTTTTTCTGGGGTGGAACTGGTTGACCTGGCTGTGTATCGGCGGCGCCGACTTTTGAAAATTTGTGGCAACAATATGGACCGGGTGGGCAGGCCTATTTCCTGTCTGAAACGAACTGGAGCAATTCTCATCCTTGGTCGGATGATATTGATCCCTACTACGGAGATTATGGTAATGGATATATTCCTTTCTTTGCAGTAATTGGACCACTTAATGAATTGTATTATGGAGATAACGGTGTGAATGGAATATCCGGACCTTTGGATAATGCTATTGCGAATTTCGGTTTGGGAGCGAATTTTGCTTCCAACGTGCAATCGGGTCCAGCTCAACTTGGCGTTCAATTCTCTGATATGTCCACCTCTCCTTCTGGAACGATCGATGCCTGGGAATGGGACTTGAATGGCGACGGAGAAATTGACAGCACAGAAGAAGACCCCTATTTCCTTTATTCAGAAATGGGAACTTATGATGTTTCTCTCACTGTTTATCTGGATGGAGAATCAGATACAAAAATCGTGGAAGACTTCATCGAAGTAACAAATACTGATAATATCAGCGGAAATATTTCCGGTATTTGGACGACAGATCTTGCACCCTACACGATCACAAATGCCGTGGAAATATCTTCCGATGATGAACTTGTGATTGAAAGTGGTGTAACAGTAAATATCGAAGCTGATGTTAATTTGAATGTCTATGGAAAACTCGTGGCAGAAGCAATTCCCGGCGAATCGATAATTTTCACTTCCAGTTCCGAATGGAAGGGAATTCGTTTCGTTGATACTCAAGAAGAAAATCTTATCCAGAACTGCCATATTTCTAAAGCAAATACTTCTGCGATCAGCATTGAAATAGATTCAAACGTTGATATCATCGGTAACAAGATCTACGAGAATAGCAGCTCTTCCAAAGGTGCTGCGATTGATGTGAGCGGATCTGATGATGTTCTTATCACGCAAAATTTCATTGCAAATAACACCAGCTCCAGCTTAACAGGAGGTATCGGCTGCATCGATGCATCTCCTGAGATCACAAATAATATCATCGTTAATAACACTGGAACTTTTGGTGCTTTCAGCCTGAAAAACGGCTCTGATGTTATCTTGGAAAATAACACTATCGCTAATAATGAATCGACGAATGGAACGCCCTATCTTTTCTTCATCTTCAATTCCTTTATTGAAATCAAAAATAATATTTTGATCGATAACGGAACAATGTTCTTTGCTCCTTATGGCGATCCGACAGTAACTTACACCTGTATCACGGGCGGATTCACCGGCGAGGGAAATATCGATGTTGATCCACTTTTTATGACGCCGACAGCTGGCATTGGAACAGCTTACGACGGATTAAGTGCAGAATGGTGGCTGCAAGATGGCTCACCTTGTATCGATGCAGGGAATCCCGATCCAATCTACAACGATCCAGACGGCACGCAAAATGATATGGGCGCTTACGGCGGACCAAATGCGCTGGAACTACCGGTCGCATCTGATGAGCAGATCATTAAACCGACTAGCGAAAGTTCGCTTTCGATCTATCCCAATCCATTCAATCCACAAACAAATATCCTGCTGGATCTAACAGAACAGGATAAACAACAGCCGATTTCGGTGAGAGTTTATAATGTTCGTGGACAATTGGTTAAGACAATAGTTCAAGATGCTATCGTGCAAACCAGCAATTTTGTCTGGAATGGGAAGAATGACAGTGATAAAAATGTCTCCAGCGGGCTTTATTTCATCAAAGTAAATACCACATCGACCACAATTGCTCAGAAAGTGATGTTGCTGAAATAGAACAAAATTTAAACAATATAATTTAAGCAGCAGGAATTTTTTCCTGTTGCTTTTTTTTATAATTGGATTTTACTTTTTTTTTCTTGCAAATAATACTTCCAAAAATAAATTTATCGTTTGAAAGAAAAGGAGTGATTTTTATGATAAAAAACGAATTTCTGGTGTTGTTAAAACAAAGTATTACAAATAATTGGTTTGAACCGGCTTTTTCCAATTACAACGAAAAGAGTTATAGCTATCGTGATGTTGCCACAAAGATTGTTTTGCTCCATAGTTATTTCAAAAGTTTACATCTCGAACAGGGAGACAAAATAGCTCTTCTCGGCAAAAATTCTGTCACTTGGGCGATCACATATCTTGCTACGATCAGCTATGGTGCAGTAATTATTCCCATCTTACCAGATTTTAAGGCTGGAGATGCTCATCACATTATCAATCATTCGGATTCGAAATTGCTTTTCGTGGAATCAGCTATTTTTGAAAATTTGGATATTGACCAGATGAGAAATATTGAGATGGTTTTTTCACTTCAGGATTTTCAAATGCTCTTTTCAAGAAAATCTAATTATAAACATAAGATTGAAAAAGCTGATTCCAATTATTTAGAACCTTTCGGAGATCGTCTGTTGCCCTCAAATTTTGATTTTCAGGATTCTGATCTGGATGATCTCGCTGCAATCGTTTATACTTCCGGCACAACTGGATTTTCCAAAGGTGTGATGCTTCCATTCCGCAGTTTGAATGCCAATATAATTTATGCTCGAAATAATATGCCTTTGCAACCTGGCGACAGGATCGTTTCTTTTTTACCGATCGCTCACGTTTTTGGCTGTGCCTTTGAATTCCTTTTCCCTTTCAGCAGCGGTTGTCACATCACTTTTCTGGGTAAAACGCCTTCTCCAAAGATCATCATAAAAGCCTTTTCAGAAATTCAACCGCGTTTGATCCTCTCTGTTCCGCTGGTAATCGAAAAAATATACAATAAACAGATCAAGCCAGTTTTACAAAAACCTACAATGAAACTATTATTGAAATTTCCCTTAACCAAAAAAGCGATCCACAAAAAGATCAATGCAAAGCTGACAGCTGTCTTTGGCAATAATTTTCGGGAAATCGTGATCGGTGGCGCACCTTTGAATAATGAAGTAGAAGAATTTCTGCGCACCATAAACTTCCGTTTTACAGTTGGTTATGGAATGACTGAATGTGGTCCCCTCATCAGTTATGTGAATTGGAAAGATTATAAATTGGGAAGCACTGGCAAAATTATCGATTTTCTGGACGTCAGGATCGATTCGGCAGATCAAAAAAATGAAGTGGGTGAAATTCTGGTGAAAGGTGAAAACGTTATGCAGGGTTATTACAAAAATGAAGAAGCGACTGAAAACAGCTTGCAGAATGGTTGGCTGCGCACTGGTGATCTTGGCGTGATCGACGAAGAAAAATTCATTTTCATCAGAGGTCGATCAAAAAGTATGATCTTGGGAGCTTCGGGAAAAAATATCTATCCGGAAGAATTAGAAAGTCGATTGAATAATTTACCCTATATTTCAGAATCTCTTGTGATCCAACGCAAAGGGAAATTGATCGCTCTTGTCTATCCAGATATGGAACTTGTCGATCTCAATAAGATCAGCGAAACTGAACTGGAAGATATTATGAGTTCAAATCGAAAGAAAATGAATCAACTTTTTCCTGGCTATATCAATATTTCCAAAATTGAGATCTATCCCGAAGAATTTGAGAAAACTCCAAAAAAAAGCATCAAAAGATTTCTATATAATCAATAATGTGGAAACCGATCTTAATCATCATCATCATTTTCTTGGGAGCTTCTATTTGCTTTTATTTCTGCATAAAACCAACATTGACCGAAATTTCTTATCAGCAGATATTTTTTGAAAAACCACCTCAACAATTGGAAATTTTAAATAAAACTCCGATCAATTATCAAAAAGGTGCTCATGATTTTCAGATCCATCCCTTATACAAATATATTTTGAGCGGGAGAGTTCTTTCCAAAAAAAGATACACGAGAGGTTGGAACAGTAAGCTGTCCAAATATGATCTGGCAATTGGTTGGGGTGATATGGCAAAATTGGAGATCCTGAAAAAAATCAAGATCAAACAGATTTTGCGGTTTTTTACTTATCGCTATAATTATGATTTTCCACTCACGCCTGAATACATCAACACCCATTCTTCAAATAATCATATAATCGCGGCTAGTAAGAATATCGAGAAAGTTCTCTGGTTGCTAAAAAAAAAGGATATTGTCCGCATCTCGGGATTTTTAGTGAATATCACGGGAAAATATAAAGAACGAAACGTTGTGTGGAAAACCAGCACCGAACGTGATGATTCAGGCGATGGTGCTTGTGAGATAATTTATGTGACAGAGATTCAGATCAACGAAAAAATTTATCGGTGAAAATATGAAAAAGAATATTACTTTTCCAGACTATGAAAATTCCAATCTCAACATAATTTCTTCCATCCTGAAAAATTATGGTATCAGCTCAGAAGTTCCCATTCATCGCGAATTAGCGCTAAATGAATTGAATAAGAAAAAAAATATTGTCTTTATGATATTGGATGGATTCGGCTACAATCTCTTTCAAAAATATCAAGATACAGTGCTTCCTACTTTGAAAAAAAATTTTCTGAAACCTTTAACCGCGGTTTTCCCATCGACCACCAGCGCTGTCATTACCAGTCTTTTGACCAATTCTTTTCCTATTCAACACGGAATTATTGGCTGGACCCTGTTTTTCAAAGAATATGCCAAATATATCGATTTCTTGCCGAATTGGGATTCGATCACGACAGAAATCCAGGATGCTGAAAAATATCGGACACAAGATCTGTTCGGATTGGAAAGTATCTTCCAGAAATTGGAAAAAGAAACTCCCGAAATTGAACTTTTCAACCTCTCACCCAAAACGATCTACAAAAGCACGAATGTCCAAAAAGTATCATCACACGCCAAGATCATTCCCCACAAAACGATCAAACAATTTTTCCAGTGCCTTCACAAGATCATCAAGAAAAAGGATCAAAAGAAAAAATTTATTTATGCCTATCTTTCAGATCCTGATAAATCTGAACATCGCTATGGCGTTTATTCAGAGCAAGTGAAAAAACTTTTGGCAGAAATTGATCAAAGATTGCAGACGCTGATCCAAAAATACGATCGAAAAGACACAATGCTTATCATTACTGCTGATCACGGTTTGATCGATATCAAGAAATATTTTTATATTCATGAGGATAAAGAGCTTTTCAATTGTTTAATCTTGCCAGTTTTTCCAGAACCACGCTTTAATAGTTTTTTTGTGAAACCACATCGCGAAAAAAATTTCCTGAAGGCCTTCCAGAAATATGAAGATGATTTTATTCTTTTCACTCGTAATGAATTTCTCGCAGAAGGCTGGCTGGGAAAAGGCAATCCACATCCAAAACTTGATGATTTTCTGGGAAATTATCTTGCTGTGGCACAAAGCGATAAAGCCTTTCGCACCGTTTATAAACAAAAAGGAAAATGGAAAAATGAATTCAAAGCACATCACGCTGGCATCACTTCAGACGAAATGCTTGTGCCCCTTTTCAAGGTTGAAATATGAAAAATTTGATCCACACAAAGATCGGAAAAAGATTAGCTGTCATTTCCATCCTGATAAATATTTTGTTGTTCATTGCAAAATTCTGGATCGGAACACGCACAGGCTCAATCGCTGTCATCACTGACGCCTGGCACACACTTTCCGATTCGTTCACTTCTATCATTGTGCTTTTGGGTTTCATGATCGCACGGAAACCGCCTGATGACAAACACCCTTTTGGTCATGGCAGAAGCGAATTCGTCTTTGCTGTCATTGTGGGAACGATTCTGGCCATTGTCGGTTTTGAATTATTGTTGAAATCAATTTCACACTTATTTGACAAGCAGGTAACGACTTATGATCTATCGATCTTGATCGTGCTGGGAATTTCTGTTTTAGTCAAAGAATTTATGGCCAATATCACGATCTTTTTTGGGAAAAAACATAGATCAACATTGCTGAAAGCTGATGGCTGGCATCATCGCAGCGATGCAATCACTTCTCTGCTGATCTTTATCACGATCTTGTTCGCTGGCTCACTTTGGTGGATAGATGGTGTTTTGGGAATTCTGATCTCGCTGATGATATTTCACACTGCCTATGAAGTTCTGAAGCGATCTGTGAGTAAATTATTGGGAGAAAAAGCTGATCCTCAGCTCAAAAAAAGTCTTGATAAACTAATCCATAAAAATATCGATGAAAAAATTGATCTTTATCATCTGCATTGTCATCGTTATGGAATGCATAAGGAAATAACCTTTCATATCGCATTGAATGGAGAAAAAAAACTGAAAGAAGCTCATGATATTGCGGATCGTATCGAAAAGCTGATCCGCAGGAAAATGCAGATCGAAGCGACAATTCACATTGAACCTTTCAATGCAGACACAGACTAAAGCCTATTTTTTGGCCGCTCTGGCCGTTCTATTCTGGTCAACTGCGGCAACCGCTTTCAAGATCACATTAGAATATCTGGAAGTGATCCCGCTTGTCTTTATTTCTTCACTCACAGCAATGCTTATTACATTTTTATTCCTTGCAGTTCAAAAGAAACTTTATCTTTTGCGATTTTATCGCAAAAAAGATTATTGGCATTCAGCTGTCTTAGGATTACTTAATCCTTTTTTATATTACACGATCCTATTCAAAGCCTATTCTCTTTTACCAGCACAAATGGCCCAACCCTTAAATTTTATTTGGCCTTTGATGATCGTTCTACTTTCTATTCCGATCTTGAAACAAAAAATTGCCGTACGCAGCATCTTTTCAATTGTGATCAGTTTTATAGGTGTGATAATCATTTCCACAAAAGGAAAATTGTTCTCTTTTCAGATCGAAACGCCTTTTGGTGTCTTTTTGGCACTGTTTTCATCAATAGTTTGGGCTCTCTTTTTTCTTTATAACGTGAAAGATGAACGCGATGAAATTCCCAAATTATTTTTAAGTTTTGCTTTTGGTTCATTTTATATCTGGATAATCACGCTCTTCCAAAAAACGGAGATCTCCTGGCAAGGTCTTTTGGGCGCTGTTTATATCGGCATTTTTGAGATGGGAATAACTTTTATTATCTGGATAAAAGCATTGAAACTTTCACGCACAACCGCCGAAGTAAATAATTTAATTTATTTGACACCATTTTTGTCATTGATCTTTATCAATATCATTGTGAAAGAAAAAATATTGGTTTCAACCTTCATCGGGTTGATCCTGATCGTTAGTGGAATAATCTTGCAAAAAAGATTTCGAAAAAAATGAGAGGTGAAATATGAGAGTTATCAATCCAGCGACTGATGAATTGATCAAAGAATATCAAGAAATCAACGAAAGACAAATTGCAGCAAAATTGGAACTTGCAGAGCGCACCAGCCGACTCTGGCGTGAAACAAGTATGCAAGAAAGAAAAGCTTTGCTGCTGAAAGTGGCAAATATTTTACGAGATAAAGCACCAAAATTTGCAAAGATGATGATGCTTGAAATGGGAAAATTGCCGGCCAGCGGTAAAGCAGAAGCAGAAAAATGTGCCTGGGTCTGCGATTATTATGCTCAAAATGCTGAGAAATTTCTGCAAAATGAAATCATCTCGACTGCTGCTTATGACAGTTTCGTGACTTTCCAACCTTTGGGAACGATACTTGCTGTGATGCCCTGGAATTTTCCCTTCTGGCAGGTTTTCCGTTTTGCTGCTCCAGCTTTGATGGCTGGAAATATCGCACTTCTGAAACACAGTTCCAATGTTCCCGGCTGCGCGCTGACAATCGAAAATATTTTTTTGGAAGCCGGATATCCTCGCGGAACTTTCCAGACTTTGTTAATCTCAAATAAAAAAGTGGAAAAAGTGATCGAGGACCCTGTCGTGAAAGCTGTAACGCTCACAGGTAGCACTCCAGCTGGCAGTTCCGTAGCAAAGATCGCTGGCAAGAATCTGAAAAAATGTGTTCTCGAACTTGGCGGAAGCGATCCCTATCTGGTGCTCAAAGATGCTGATCTGCAAAAAACTGTAAATTCCTGCGTCACAAGTAGATTGATCAATGCCGGACAAAGCTGTATCGCAGCAAAAAGATTTATCGTGGAAAAATCTGTTATCACTGATTTTACCGAATTGTTTTATCTGGAAATGGCAAAACAAAAAATGGGAGATCCAATAGAAAAGGAAACGACATTAGGCCCTCTGGCAAGAAAAGATCTGCGTTCTGAACTACATCGTCAGGTATCTGAAAGTGTCGAAAAAGGAGCGAACTGTATTTTAGGTGGAAAAATTCCATCACGAAAAGGTGCTTTTTATCCACCAACGATTTTAACAAACGTCAAGAAAGGAATGCCCGCCTATCAGGAAGAACTTTTTGGTCCAGTTGCAGCGATCATTTCTGCTGAAGATGAAGAAGAAGCAATAGCTATCGCCAATGACACGAATTTCGGTCTGGGCGCAGCAGTTTTCACACGTAATTTGAGAAAAGGGAAAGAGATCGCTGAAAAAAAATTGCAGGCTGGTTGCTGTTTCGTAAATGATTTTGTGCGTTCTGATCCACGTCTTCCTTTCGGAGGAATAAAAGACAGCGGCTTTGGTAGAGAACTTTCTCATTTTGGGATCAAAGAATTTGTGAATATAAAAACCGTCAGCATCAACGAACAATAAAAATATTTTTCAACAGAAATAAGTAATTTTTTCAAAACGATTCACAGCTGAACATTTTTACCAAATTCTAAAAGGATAATATTTCCAAATTTTTAAAATTAATGAATGAAGTAAGCTTTGTTACAGCGATCTTTTTGAATTGTATCAGCATGATAACGATTAGCAAATAATTCTTGAGAAGGACGTTCTTTATCATACCCAAGAAATTTTTCATAAAAATATTTGACAAAATAATGGCATTTAAACTTCCTAAAATGTAATAATTATGAGGAAAAAAATATGGAGAAATTTATGATGAAATTAATGTTTTTCCAAACTATCGAAGAAAAGAAGGAATGATCTTAAATATCGAAATCAGGTTATGAAACAAAAAAAAATTAAAGGAGTTTTATGATGAGAAAATTACTATTTTTACTTTTAACTTTTACGGTAATTCTAACTCTGAATGCAGAGAAATTACCGATGGTCCGAGAAGAAATCTCCCCGACGATCAACCCAG
>JAGYMQ010000136.1 GCA_018400535.1 Candidatus Cloacimonadota bacterium | reverse complement strand
GTTTACTTCTGCATGTGAAAAATGGCAAGGGCAATAAGGACAGAGCAAACTTTTAACTTTCAACTTTCAACTTTTAACTTTCAACCTTCAACTTCCAACTTTCAACTTTTCTCTCCCTCTCAAAGCCAATCAATTCAATTCTCGCTACGGTGAATTCTCCTTTTCGGCTGTGCAAAGATATCTTACCTTGCATTTCGCTGACGATCCCATAGCTGATAGAAAGTCCCAAACCGGTTCCTTTATGTTCATTTTTGGTCGTAAAAAAAGGATCAAAAGCGCTTTCCAGCACGTTTTTATCGAAACCGATCCCATTGTCTTCCACTTCCAGGATGATCTTTTCTGCTTTTTTATAAAGTCGTATAATGATTATTTTTGCATCATCAAATTCATCGAATTTTTCATCTAAAGCATCTTTTGCATTGGAAAGTAAATTCAACAGAACCTGTTCAAATCTGTATCTATTACCCAAAGTAAAATATTCTTCCGATGCAATTTCGGTAATTATCTTGATATTATGATTTTTGCACTGGGTGGAGATCATAGAAAGAGCATCTTTGATGGTTTGAGCAATGTTGAATTTCTGTTTAGTTTCTTTTTGGTCGCGGGAAAAGAGGCGTATATGTTCGATGATATTATTTATTCGTTTAATATTTTGATCGATAAAGTCTGATTTTTCCTGTAAGTATTTGGAATTGATCTTATTTTGTTCAAATTTGTGGAACAGGTTTTGAGCAGCGATCTTGATGAGGCCAATTGGTTGATTGATCTCGTGAGCAATGCCGGCAGCCATCTGTCCCAAAGATTCCAATTTAGATTTTTGAATTACAAATTTTTCTTGTTTTCGTCGTTTTACAATTTCTTCTTGAACACGTTGCTCAAGATTCTGATTCAGTTCTTTTAATTTTTTTTCTGTTTTCTCCAGTTTTTCTTTTTGCCTGGAGATCAGAATATTTTTAGTTTCCAATTCTTTATTTTGTTTCTGGAGTATAGCTTTTTCTCTTTCCGTCCGTTGCACTTCCATTCTGATCTTGATTTCCTGGATCGCTTGATTTTTCTTCTCATCAGAAAAAAAAGCATTCAGCTTCTCTATCTTTTTTCGATAGATCAGAGCGAATTTGTAGTCTTGAGAATGTTCGAAATAATCTGCCAGAGCAATGTAAACCTTCTGCATTATAGCTCGATATTCATTTGGTTCTGCGATTTTCAAACTCTTTTGTAAAAATTGATATTGTTTAGGAAAATCTTCTAGTTTTTCGTAGATCTCGGCATAATGAAAATAAATCTGGGCTATTTGATTTTGCTCTTCGATCTTTTTTGCATAAATTAATGCATTATCTAAAAAATTTAGGGCAGGATCATACTCTTGTTTTTCCTTATACAAAAGCGCCAGATTCTGAAAAATTTGATTTATGCCAGCATGATCTTTGATTTCCATCTTGATTTTCTTTGCTTTGTTAAATATATTCTCTGCTTTTGTATATCTACCTTTCATCAAATAAACAGTTCCCAGATTATCCATTGCAACAGATTTCATATGAGGAAGTTCATACTCGCAACAAACACTGATCGATTGTTGAAAATATTCAATAGCCTTGTCGTAATCCTTTAGATTTAAATAGATCCTGCCCATATTATTCAGAATTGTACTGGAAAGCTTGGGATCATTAAATTTTTCTTCCAGTTCAAGATCTTTGTTATAATATTCTAGAGCCCTTTCCAGGTCATTCCATTGATGATAAACTAATCCGATATTATTATATGCAGAGCGTAATCCATACCAGAATTGAGCCTTTTTCAGGATCGGTTCAGCTTTCAGGTAACTGTGCAAGGCTTTGAAATAATTACTTTGATGAAAATAGCCCAGTCCAATATGCAGAAACGCCATACCGATCCCGATTTTAAAATCATTATCACGAGAAAGAAGGAGAGCTTTTTTGCTTAGTTCAATGCATTTTCTTGGATCAGAATACATCACTTTATAAGCTTCTGTGATAATCTCTTTGACCTTCTTGATAGCTTTTTCTCGATTTTCTTTTTGACCTATCATATTTTTCTCCGTGCCTGTAAATATTGCATTCTCTCTTTTCGTCAATTTATATAAAAAATTTTTGCTCGTTTCGAGAAAGCAAATTTATTCAACGTCGCTTTCATAAAAAAAATCAGCTGGATTTTTTTAGATGTTTCTGTCTTTTTGAAAAGAAGTTAAAATACGAACATCAAGCCTTCTTTCTATTACGACAAAGTCGTTATTGGGGCAAAACAAATTAATCATGCAAGATTTCATAAAAATTTTATCTCAAATTCAAATAATTTTCTTGCACTATTTCAGCTATCGAGCGAAATATCTTGGAATATTAAAAATTTTTTGTAGTTGCTAAATTTTTTCAATGTCTAGCACGAATTGGAGTTGAAATGATTAGGAAAATCGTTCCTGAATATATCGAAAGAAAATATGCACAAAATAAAAAAAGTGGCCAATTCGAAGCTACCGCACTTTTTTTGGACATCACTGATTTCACTGTGCTCACAGAAAAAGTTATGCAACAGGAAAAAGAAGGTGCTGAATATTTATCGGAATTATTGAATAATTATTTTCAAACAGCGCTCAGTCTCATCTATCATAATGGCGGATTTGTCGTAAATTTTCTGGGAGATGGATTCAGTGCGATCTTCCCTGATCGTGAACTTTCCGAGATTCTTTCGATCGCCGACCAGATCAGAAGTGATCTCCAGAAAAAAGCAAAAAGTGAAATTTATTGTAAGATCGGTATTGCTCAAGGTGAGATCAAATGGAAAATACTCGAAACTGAGATCAGAAATCATTACTTTTTTTTTGGAGAAGCTTTTTGGCAAAGCTCTGCCTGTGAAAAAAAATGCAAAGCGAACGAGATCATATTCTGGACAAAAAAGCAAATCAAGACAGGTATAAACTATCATCAGATCAGTGCGAACTATTATTTTTTGGATGGTGTCGCAATTCCCAAAAAAACCCAGAAAAAACCGAAGGATTCTCCAAACAGGCAATCAAGTTTCATTGATCCAATATTCAAAACAGCTGATATCCAGGATGAATTTCGTGATATCATTCCTTGTTTCGTCACTTTTTCCGATAGTAAATCTGCAATCGATAACATCAAAAAAGCAATCACACTTACGCATGAATTTGGTGGTTATTGTAAAGAGATCATCAGAGAAAGACATTTTTATTTGCTGGTGATCTATTTCGGCACACCAATTGCCAGAGAAAAGTTATTTCTGCATTCGCTCGATTTCGTTCTCAATTGTAAAGCAGCCGTTTCAAAATCAAAATTCGGCATCACTTTCGGCAAAGTTTTTTCCGGATTCATCAAGACTAAATTTCGCAGTGAATTTCTGGCAATTGGGAAAATCGTTAATCTTGCTTCCCGACTTTGTTCGCTGGCAAAAGATAATCAAATTTTGTTGGCTGGTGAGCTTCAGAAAAAAATAAGAAAAAGCTATCAGCTCAAATTTTGTGGAAGAAAAAAGATCAAAGGATTTCAGGCAGAACTTCCCGTCTATGAGCTTTTAGCCAAAAAAACGTCTTACATTCCCAAAAAGAATGAGAACTTTTTTGGACGTCATTATGAAATTTCTAATTTGCAAAAAAGCCTGGATATTGCTGAAAATTCAAAAAAATTACAGATCGTTAATGTCCTGGGAGAAGCTGGAATAGGAAAAACCTTTCTTGTGAAAAAATTCCGTAATGATCTGAAACAAAGAAAGAAAAATGTATGTTGGTTCAAGTTCTGCAGCGATGAAGTGATCCACACCAGTTTCAATCCGATAATATCGACTTTTAAACAATATTTTGCCCAGAATGAAAAAAACAACAAACTTCAAAATAAACACAATTTCGAAATTAAATATGCTGAATTACTGACAAAAAATGATGATCCGCAGCTGCAAAAAGAATTGAAAAGAACAAAAACAATTCTTGGATCTCTATTGGGATTGCCCTGGCAAAACTCATTGTATGAAAAATTGGATGCCAAAGGGAAATTTGAAAACACGATCAAAGCTTGTTTGAATCTTATCAAGATCGAAACCACGCAGCATCCAGTTATTTTGCAGATCGAAGATGAGCAGTGGTTGGATGAAGATTCCAGGCTCTTATTCCAAAAAACGATCGAAGAATTGGCAGACTACCCGCTTTTGATCATCACGACTTCCAGAGATCAGAACAAGCAAAGATTCGTCAAAAATTTTGCAGAAGAGAATATCAAACTCGCTGAATTTTCCCGCCTGAATTCGGAAAAGATGATTGCTCAGATCTTTCAGAAAAAAGTCACATCCAGACTTGTCGAATTGATCTGGCAGCGCAGTGAAGGTAATCCATTTTATCTGGAACAGATCTGCAATTATTTAATTGAGAATAAACTGGTTTTTGAAAAAAATGGCCTCATTTTATCAGTCCAAAAATTGAAAAAAGAAGAGATGCAAATTCCAATTTCTATCAACTCGATCATAGTTTCACGCATCGATAAACTGACATCAGAACTGAAGGAAATGGCGAAGGCAGCTTCTGTTCTGGGTAGAGAATTTTCGATTGAGGTGCTGTCCCGAATGTTACAGAATCGAAATATTTTTCCACTTTTAGCTGAAGGCAAGAAAAAGGAAATCTGGGATTCTCTTTCAGAGTTGATTTACATTTTCAAACATTCGCTCATCCGTCATAGTATCTACAATATGCAATTCAAAAAACAGCTCATGAACTTACACCGTTTGGCAGCAGAAACGATCGAGGAGATCTATCACAAACGCCTGGAAGAACATTTTGATATTATAGCCTATCATTTTGAGCAAGCCAAGATATTTCCAGAAGCGCTGAAATATTGGGAAAAGGCGGGTGATCAGGCGAAAGCGAAATATCACAATCAAGCTGCGATCGAACATTATCAAAGAATTCTCAAAATCACAAAAGATGAGAAACTGCAGATCGATATACTTTTGAAACAATCTGAAATTTTTCGTTTACTTTCCCAAAATAAAAAATTTATCAAGAATATCGATCAGGCTGGAAGGCTGGCAAAGAAATGTAATGACGAGAATAGACTTGCAAAAGTGAAAATGAACTTGGGCATTTTCCAGAAAAGAAAAGGTGAATTTAAAAAGGCTGGAAATGAATTTTTTGCTGCTTTAATCATATTCCAAAAATACAATGATGAAAAGAACATTGCCGAAGCTTTCTTGCATATCGCCGTATTATATACTTTTAGCGATGAATATGACAGGGCGAAAAAATATTTCGAGAAAGCTCTGCAACTGGCAGAAAACTTAGAAATCGTTAGTTTGATCTCAGCGATCGCTGGGCAATATGGAATTCTACTGAAAAAAGCTGGAGATTATCAAAAATCGATGAAATTCCTTCGCTTAAAGATCGAGCTCAGTGAAAAACAAAAGGATATCAGAAGCGCCGCTCTTGCCTATAACAACATGGGAAACATGCAGATGAACAAAGGTGAATATAATAGTGCTGAAAAAAATTTTCTGCGAGCGTTGAGGATAATGAAAAAAATTGGCGACCGCTTTTCGGAAGGTATGATAACTGGTAATCTGGGAATAATTTATATGAATACTGGTCATTTACAAAAGGCTATCAACTATTATCGAAAATCATTAGCTATCAGCAAAGAAGTGGACGACACTGTCGGTATCGCGATCAATAATGGTAATCTCGCCATTGTTTTCAAGCATATTGGAAAATTTTCGGAAGCTTTGGAATGCGTGAAAAAAAGGATCAAGATCAATAAAAAATTAGGTGATAGAAGCGGGACTGCTTTTGCCTACGGAAATCTGGGGAATATCTGGATGGACCTGGGTGACATATCTAAAGCAAAAGATTCTTACCAAAAAATGTTAGATATCTCCGAAGCAATAAATTATAAGATCGGAAAAACTCTGGCGCTGGCAAATCTGGGAAATCTTTATGCAAAAACAGGAAACGAAGAAAAGGCTGATAATTTTCTGGATGCAGCTATTGAACTGGAAAGAAAACTTGATCTAAAAGACCATTTAGCTCAGGATCTGAATAGCAAAGTGCAATTGTTGTTACACAGAAACGACATTCCTCTGGCAAAAAAATTAAATGAAGAAGCAAGAAACATCGCCCGGAAAATTGATTCCAAAAATTTATTGTTCGAAACTGAACTGGCTGCTGCAGAAATCGCATTCATCACTGATGTCAATAGGCGTGACGAAATATTGCGCAGTCTGCAACGAAAGAATCAGAGAACGAAAATTAACAGGCAAAAAGCAAAGATCAATGCGCTCTTGGGTAGATTGTTTGGCAAGATTGAAAAATTTGAAAAAGCTCTCGATTCCTGTGAAACGGCATTGAAATATTATCAAAAATTGAATAAAAAAATCTCGCTTTATCAAAATAAATTAGAAATTGATCATCTGAAAAAAATAATTAGAAATATAGAAAATAAGAGGATCTGAATATGAGAGTGCCAAGCAAAGCTGATATAATCAAGTTGGCTAATCCAACCCAG
>JAGYMQ010000135.1 GCA_018400535.1 Candidatus Cloacimonadota bacterium | reverse complement strand
CTGGGTTGGATTAGCCAACTTGATTATATCAGCTTTGCTTGGCACTCTCATTTTTTCCTCCATAAAAATTTTTTTAAAAGATAATCTGGGAATTTATAATTGCAATGTTTTTTTCGTATGGGGAAAAGTTAGAAGTGCTGGTTAAAAAAGAAAAAATGAATTGCTGTGCTATTTCATCTGTTTAATTTAATAAGCCTGGAAGGGGGGGGGCATATTACAGATGAAACGTGGGGTACACAACAATTCATTTTGTTTAGGGTCCTTGTTTTCTGTGTTTAAGGATATTGGAATGCAAGATACTTAATTCATTATTTATTTTCACAAAATTATGTTCATTGAAAGATCTAACTACATTTAACATTGCTCCATCTTCCATTGAAATCGAGAAGCCCAACAAATTTCCTGCTCCCCGCTGGGCTTCAGGAAACTTAACTATCGGACTCACTTCAACGACTTCTGAAATATCTAATTTTTTTCCATCGGGCAATGTTATCATTTTTTTCATATAATTAATGATACATTATGCGTTCCAAATAATATTTTTTCTAATTATTTTTTTTCTGTGGGCTCAATTTACCTTGATAAACAGCTTTATAAACACACATTTTTCTTTAAAAATTCGTCCTCTGTTTTGATCAGAACTTTTTTGTCTATTTTTGCTGCAAAAGAATTAGGCAAAGCATAATATTGCCACAATCATTTTTTTATAAAATGACATCCAATCGGATTTTTGTTTCTGGAAGCTGCTTCTACTATCAATGAAGCATTTACTACCGCATTACGTAATTCAATGATTGCTTTATTCATCCGCGCTGTTTTATAAAATTTGAAAATGCGATGCCAGTGATAATTCAGATCAGCCTTTGCTCGGTTCAATCCTTTTTTGCTGCGAATAATCCCCGCATAGTTCCACATTGTCATTTGAATCGCCTTCCAATCTTGAACTAATAATAACGGATCGAAATCTTCGGTCTTATCTGGTTTGTGCCAGTCTGGAACACGATCAAGGCGTGATTTTCCAATTTTTTCAAAGGAATCATAAATATCGTCAGCGCTTTGTTTTGCCCACAACAATCCTTCCAGGAGAGAAGCTGAAGCAAGACGATTTGCACCGTGAACACCTGTACAACTGACTTCACCGATCGCATAGAGATTTGATATATTAGTGCGTCCGTGCAGATCTGATTTTATTCCACCACAAAAATAGTGAGCAGCGGGAACGATCGGTATTGGCTCTTTCGTGATATCGATCCCTCCTTCCAAACAGGTTTCATAGATTTTTGAAAAGCGTTTTTTCAAAGGTATCTCTCCTTGATAAAAATTCGCGATATCCAGAAGCATATATTCAGAACCAGTTCTACCCATTTCTTCATAAATCGAGCGTGCAACGACGTCGCGCGGAGCAAGTTCCATTTTTTCTGGCTCATATTTTTTCATAAAACGCTCACCTTTTGGATTGATCAGGCGCGCACCTTCTCCACGCAAAGATTCCGATATCAAGAATCTTTTGATATCACGATGATAGAAAGAGGTTGGATGAAATTGGATAAATTCTGCATTGATGATCTCGGCACCAGCACGATAGGCCATGCTCATTCCATCGCCTGTTGCAGATATAGGATTTGTTGTATGCTGATAGAGATTTCCGATGCCACCAGTTGCCAGAATGACTTTATTAGAAAAAAATGTATTTACTTCGCCAGTATTGTTGTTGAGAACATAAAGTCCGAAAACTTCACGCTTGCGATAAATTTCCTGCACATCCAGAGAATGATGATCGTTAGTGATCAAGTCGATCGCGGTGTGTTCGTTTAAGATCGGGATATTCATTTTTTTTGCATATTCGATCAAACTCGCCTGGATCTTATCTCCCGTGTGATCTTCATAATGCAAAACTCTACGGTCGGAATGGGCAGCTTCTTCTGTATAATTCAATTCGCCTTCACAGGTTTTGGAAAATTCAATGCCGATCTTATCTATAAAAAAATCGAAAACCAGATTGGGACCTTTTCTGGCAAAAAGCTCCACAGCCTTTTTATTGTTATAATTACATCCCGCTTTCAAAAGGTCTTTCATCAAATTTTTATCGCTGTCGCCTTGTTTCCAGGCAATGATACCACCCTGTGCATAGTTCGTGTTCGTCTCGGTAATTTCTTTTTCTTTTGTGATAACAACAACATCAAATTTTTTTTCTTTCAAAAAAATTGCAGCCGATAAACCAGCAATACCACTTCCCACAATAATTACATCATAATATTTTCTCATATCAACCTTCTGTGATCTCAATCATTTTTTTCAGTGCTAATTGCGCATTTTTACTCTGTTTGGAATCGATCTTGATCTCGTTTTCCAGATTTGCTTTTCCTGCCAAAAATCTATCAATATTGGAAAGAGAAGCCGATAAGTCTTTCAATCCGATCTTTGCCATATTTTGACAGATCGATTTGCGCAACGGAATAACTTTTTTATCGGGAAATTCACTATCCAGCCTGATCACAAAATGATATTCTGTGCCAACGATCCAGGTTGAATTTGTTGGTGCATTTCTGATCTCATTATAGATCATCTGTGTAGAACCTGCCATATCAGCGGCTTTCACGATTTCTCGATCACATTCAGGATGAACAACTATCTTCGCTTCTGGATATTTTTGCCGCATTTTTTCCAGATCCTGCTTTTGAAACCGTTTATGAACGCGGCAATTCCCATCCCAGATAAAGAATTTTGCTTTGGAAGTGACCACCTTGTCAAAAGTCAGATCTCGATTGACTTTCACGATTTCTCTCTCTTCCAAACCGAGTTGATCTGCTGTATTGATGCCAAGATTGTAATCTGGCGCAAAAAATACAGACTGCCCTTTATCCAAAAAATATTTTACGATCTTGGCAGCATTGGAACTTGTGCAGACTGCTCCCTCAAATTTTCCACAAACACTTTTTGCATCCACATAAGAATTCATATAAAAAACTGGATATATATTGGATGAAATTTCAGCTTGGATTCTCTGCATTGCTTGTTCTGACGTTTCTGCATCGATATAATCTGCCAGCGGACAACCGGCTGATAAAACAGGCAAGATCACTTTCTGCTGTTTATTCGCCAGCAAGGATGCACCTTCTGCCATAAATTTTACTCCGCAGAAAACGATGAATTCAGAATCAGTTTTGCTGCAATCAACTGCCAACTTATAAGAGTCTCCTACAAAATCAGTTAATTCAACGATCTCAGGAATTTGATAATGATGTCCCGGGATCGTGATCTTTGCTCCCAGCTTTTTCTTCAAATCTAGAATATTTTGTTTGTAATTCATATTTGCTCCTTGCTTCGTAAGGAAAAATCGAAAGCCTTTACGCTGTGCGTCAAACTTCCCACAGAAATAAAATCCACACCTGTTTGAGAAACTTCTTGAATTCTATCTAAACTCATATTTCCAGAAGCTTCAACTTCCACCCTTCCACCGATCAAATGCACAGCTTTCTGCATTTTTTCCAAAGACATATTGTCCAACATAATGCGATCAACTTTCAATTGCAAAGCTATTTTTACTTCTTCCAAATTTCGCACTTCAACTTCAATTTTGAATTTATTTTCCCATTTGTTTCGAACTTTTTTTACTGCTGCCTCGATCCCGCCAGCTGCATCAATATGATTATCTTTGATCATAACCAGGTCAAAAAGCCCCATTCGATGATTATTGCCTCCACCGCAAATAACTGCATATTTTTGTAGTTCACGCAAGCCAGGTAAAGTTTTTCTGGTATCAAGGATCTTCGTTGTTCCTGCTGTATTTTTCACGAATAAATTCGTCTGCGTGGCGATGCCGCTAAGATGAGAGAGAAAATTGAGTGCTGTTCGTTCTGCTTCCAAGATCGATTGTATTTTCCCGTAAATTGAAGCAATCCTTTCATTTTTCTGGATCGCTGCACCGTCTTGTTTCAAAAAATCGATCTCGCTATTTTCGTCTAATAATTGGAAAGTTCTGCAAAAAATTTCTCTTCCGGCAAGAATACCATTCTGTTTTGAAAACAGGATAAATTTGTCCTTTTCTTCACCAAAAATGGCAGAGCTGGTCACATCACCCAGCTTGTTGAAATCTTCTGCGAAAGCTTTTTTTATCAATTCATCATAATACATTTTGTTCCTTGTTATTTTCCTACAATCTATTGTCAAAGTAAATTATAGGCAACTTATTAATACGCTGTATATTTAAGGTAGTTCAAGAATTTATCCACAAATTGTGGAAAACTTCATATTTCATATCTTGAAATATTTCAGTCAGTTATGGAAAAATATCCAAGCTACCCACAACTTATCCACAGGTTATCCACATTTGATCAATCTCGTTCATAACTTTAAATATCAGAGTATGTTATTCTCCAAAAAAATTTATCAAAAAATCCAGCCAGCCTGTTTTGGCAAATTTCAGATCTTCATAATCGTCTTTTCTATCATCAAAAATTCCTTGCGTCTGCTGATCAGGAAACCAGATCAATGCCGTTCCGACGAAATCTGAGCCAAATCCTGTCGGATATTCTGCTGTTTTTTGGAAACAGAAAATTGAATCAATAATAGTGAGCATTTCCTGCGAAAATATTTGTAGATCATAATCTGCACAAACAATGCTTTGTTCCTGAATTCGCACAAAAAGTTCCTTCACGTCAACATCAGCAGCCAGACTGGAAAAGGCGACTTCATTGAATTCCAGACATTCTTCTCTGCTGGCGGAAAAAATTTCATTCTGTGCCACTAATTTCCATTCGTTCACAAATTCAGTCATTTTTTCCGTGAGTAAATGAAAATCGTTCAGATCAATCACCGAACAGGCGATAGGAAAAATTTCGTGGAACCAGTAGTAATAATGATATTGGAATGCGATTATTTCAGCAAGATTTCTGGATTCAGAATAATTTTCCCATTCTGAAAAAATTTCTTTGTAGGGAAAACCATCTTCGTGCACCCCGCCTTCCGATGCAATCAGGAAATCGGTATGATCTTCCAATTCAGCAGCAATTTCCAGTGTTTGCATATTGCAAGCATCCAAGATAGTAATGTCCAATTTTCCTTTCATTTTCTGGAAAGCAGAGCGTAATTCCCCTTGTGCAATATCGATGAAATTTTCGCTCTCATCATCGCTGCAGAATCCAGCACTTTCATCTGAATACCAGCCGTTACCATGACCCCAGATCACGAGCGCATATTTTTTTGCAGGATAACTTTCCTTTCCCCAATTCACAAAACTGGCAAGCTGATCATCATCGCCACTGTCGATCTCTCCAATCGACGAAATCAATTTTTCTGATTCTGGCGTTATTTTATAGCGATGAGCAGAATATTCGGAAGAAGCGTTGTAATCGATCTGAACGATAACATTTATCTTATCAGAAAATTCGGCAGCTTTCATGTCCTCCAATTCGCCAAGGGCTGCATAATTCAGACTGTTATCTGCCGCCATATAAATCATGATCGTCCAATCTGCTTCTTTTTTTTCTGAACAAGAAAAGAGCAGAAAAATTATTGATATAAGAAAACCGATCTTTTTCATTTTTGGGATAAAACTCAGATATATTCTTTTGCTTCTTCTTCTCCTTTCAAAACACGCACCGCTCCTTGCGTCAAAGCTTCCATCTCTTTCTCGCCAGGAATGACAAAAATATCTGCAATAAATTCAGTTCTATCCTTCAAGTGATTCACGACATAATCATTATAAGCTAAGCCGCCCGTAAGAAAAATGACATTTACTTTTCCTTTTAAAACTGTCGCACAAGCACCGATCTCTTTGGAAATTTGATAGAGCATCGCATCAAAGATCAATTTTGCCTTTTTATCTCCCGCTTCGATCTTCTTGACGATCTCTCTGCCATCATCAGTTCCCAGATAAGCGATCAAACCACCTTTTTTCGTGAATTTGATCTTCAGTTCTTTGTGCGTATATTTTCCTGAAAAAGCCATTTCCAGAAGATCGCCGATCGGAAGTGCTCCAGCGCGCTGTGGAGAAAAAGGACCCATTCCGAGAACAGCATTGTTCACATCGATCATTTTCCCTTGTTTGATCGCCGTGACGCTGATCCCACCGCCCATATGCACACCGATTTGATTGATCTCCGTAAATTTTCTGCCTAGTTTTTTTGCTGAACTCATTCCACAATAGCGCAAATTCAACGCATGCAGAAGTGACTGTCTTTCGATCTCTGGACAGCCAGAAATGCGCGCAATATCTTCAAACTCATCAACAGTAACCGGGTCAACTATGAAAGATGGAACATCGATTTCATCGGCGATCGCTTTTGCGATGAAAGCTCCCAGATTGGAAGCGTGAATCCTTCCCCAAAGTTCCGGATCTTTCAAATCTGCCTTCATTTTTTCATTGATCTTGTAAGTGCCGCTGGAAAGTGATTTTACCAAGCCACCTCGTCCCACGACAGCTTCCAAAGAATTTAAGGAAATATTATGATTTTCCAATGCTTTGAGGACCAGATCTTTGCGAAAATCATATTGCTCAATGATCCCATCAAATTTTGCGATATCATTCGCATCATGACGCAAAGTCTCCGTGAAAATTGATTTTTCATCATCATAAACAGCTATTTTGGTAGAAGTCGAACCTGGGTTAATTGCTAAAACACGATAGATCATCTTTTCCTCCGATCTTTTTTTTTGGAACAAAGTTGAGAAAAGAATGAATGCGTCAAAGGTTTTTTGTGGAATTATTGAATTTGTGAAAATATCCCACACCTGAAGAAGTGGGCTATCGATTACGATTTTTCAATTTCTACATTTCCCTTTCTTTTCCTCAATATTCTTCTTAAAATCTCAAACTTAAAGCTTATCTCCTATGTTTCTATTTTTTTCTCCTTCGACTACGCTCAGGATGACAAAGTTAATCGCTCAGTATAACAAGATAACTTTTTCTTTTTTCTTTTCATTCTTAATTTTTCATTTTTAATTGACAGAAGCAAAGACAAACTTGTTGTTGCGAATAGGTTCTGTAAGTAATTTTCAAAATTTTTGTAAATTATCTTTTTATTTCCTACAAAATCTATGAGGTATTATTATGAGTAAAATAAAAATCATTTTGGTTTTATTGTTAGCAAATTTCCTGACCCAACTATTTTCAGAAAATGTTAGGAATTCAGTTGCCGAAAGCAATAATAAATTTTGTTTGGATCTATATAATGAACTGCGGCAAACTGATGGAAACCTTTTTTTCTCATCCTACAGTATCTTTTCAGCTCTTGCCATGACCTATGAGGGTGCAAATGGATCGACAGCAAAAGAAATGGAAAAAAGTTTATATTTAGAAGATCAGGAAAAATTCCAGGAAAAATTTCAATCTTTACAGAATGAGATAAACAAATCCAAAAAAAAATATGAATTAAATAGCGCAAATGCAATCTGGTTGCAAAATAAATATCCCTTCAAAAAAGATTATATCGAAAAGATTGAACAATTTTATCATGGAAAAGTTACCAATCTCAATTTTGCCGAAAAAGCAGAATCTTCGCGTCGAACTATCAATAACTGGATAGAAAAAAAAACGAACGATAAGATAAAGAAGCTGATCTCGCCAAATGTTTTGAGTCCTTTAACGAGAATGGTTTTAACAAATGCAATCTATTTCAAAGGAAAATGGAAGCTGGAATTTAAAAAAGAAGCTACTGAAAAAAGAGCATTTCATTTGAATGATCAAAACACCATCCAGACAAACATGATGAGAAAAACAGATTATTTTCGATATGGCGAGACTGAAAACATCCAGATATTGGAAATGGAATATGAAGGTGATGATCTTTCAATGCTGATTATCTTGCCAAAAAGGAATGATATCGAGAACATTGAAAAATTGCTGAACTGGGAAAAATTGCAATCCTGGAACTCTTTGCTGAAAAAAGAAAAAGTGGTAGTAACGATTCCAAAATTTACCTTTGAAACAAAATACTTCTTGAATGATTATTTGATAAATATGGGAATATCCGCTGCTTTTCAATCTTCTGCAGATTTTAGCAAAATGAGCCCAACTGCTGAATTATTCATCAGCGATGTTATTCACCAGGCTTTTCTGGAAGTTTCGGAAGAAGGAACAGAAGCTGCTGCAGCCACAGCAGTTGTTATGGAAGCTCTTTCTGCTGGTCCCGATCACAAACCAGAGATCAAAATATTCAATGCTGATCATCCTTTTCTATTTCTGATCCAGCAAAAAGAGACAAAAAATATTCTTTTCTTCGGTAGATTGAAGAATCCAGAATAAGAATTTTTCTTTGATCAGCTCAATTTTCATTCTCCAATAAAAAATTCAATTTAAGAAAAACATTTATCAATCAAAGATTCGCATTTTCGCTTGTTTGAAACCCACAAAATGTTTGACATATACAACTGAGCAAAAATTAATGACTGACGAGGTAATTTTTTAGTATGAATGTGATCAATAATAAGACAGGTTGGATCGAAGTTATCTGCGGCTGTATGTTCAGCGGCAAAACAGAAGAACTCATCCGCAGAGTTCATCGGGCAGAATATGCTCGGCAAAAGATCCAGGTTTTCAAACCAATTCTGGATGATCGATATGACAAAGAGCATATCGTCTCGCATAGCAAAATGAAGACTCCTTCTGAACTTGTCAACAGCGCACAAGATATTCACGAAAAGGTTAAATATGACACCGAAGTTGTCGCTATCGACGAAGTCCAATTTCTGGATAATGAGATTGTCGAAATAGCTAATAAATTAGCAGATAATGGAAAACGTGTGATCATTGCTGGTCTTGATCAAGATTATACGGGCAAACCCTTTGGTCCCGTTCCTGAACTATTAGCGATCGCTGAATATATCACAAAATTGAATGCGATCTGCGTCAAATGCGGCAATCCTGCTAACCGCACACAAAGACTCACAAAAGACAAAGATAAAGTCTTGGTCGGTGCTTCAAATATTTATGAAGCACGATGCCGCAATTGTCACGAGGTTTATTAAGATGATGAATTTGCGCAATTTGATCATAAACATTATCGATATCTACGTCATCATTATCATTGTGAGAGCTGTGCTGTCCTGGTTTCAGATCAATCAATACAGCAGTTTTTTTCGCATCTATTTTTTTCTGATCAAGATCACAGAACCAGTTTTGAGCAAATTTCGTGAATTGCAATTACGTTTCTTTCCCCACTCACCCATCGATTTCTCTCCGATCATCGCTTTATTAATTCTGAATTTGCTGCGAAACCTGATCAGAGGAGCATA